>JADJVE010000002.1:300000-523429 GCA_016716715.1 Acidobacteriota bacterium
TGAGCCCCTGCGCCGGGACGCGGACCTTCCCGTCGAAGAGTCCGCCCGACCAGTCGGGCGCCTGCGTCGCGAGCCGCCAGTCGCGCTCGGCGTAGACGACGACCTCGACCTTGCGGGGCGGAGCCGACCCGAGGCTCTGCACGAGGTCCGCGTACGCGCGCTCGAGCGCCGTGAGGAGCGAGCGCTCGACGCCGGGCTCGAGCCGCTGGCCGTCGTAGACGAGGAGAATGCTCGAGCTCGCGCGCTCGGAGAATCGCTCCTCGACGCGCTGCGCGGCCGCGGACGCGGCCGCGAGAAACACGAATGCGAATGCCGTTGTCGTGCGCCCCGCCATGCGCTCATCATAGAAGGATGAGGAAGAGGAAGATTCTTCGAGTGGTCCCGAGCGCGGGCGCGCGGATCGCCGCGCTTCTCGCGCTGCTTCTCGGGGTCGCGCCACGGGCGGCCGGCGCCGAAGAAGCGCAGCGGCCGCCCGCTGCAAAGGCTTCCCCCTCTTCACCTTCAAAGAAGTCTCCCTCTTCCTCTTCGGTTCTTTCTTCGGACCTCGCCCGCATCGCCGAAGCTGCCGTCAAGGACGGAAGGACCGCAGGCATCTCGTTCGTCGTGACGAAGGACGGCGCCGTCGTCGCCTCCGGGGCGTACGGATTCGCCGACCTCGAGAACCGCGTGCCCGCTGCCGTCGGCTCGGTGTACGCGATCGGATCGGTCACGAAGACGTTCACGGCCGCAGCCGTCCTGACCCTCGCCGACGAGGGGAAGCTCTCGCTCGACGACCCGCTCGGAAAGTTCGTCCCGTCCTTCCCCGAGCCGGGCCGGAGCGCCACCGTGCGCCAGCTCCTGAACCACACGTCGGGCATCCGGAACATGACGAGCCTCGGTCCGCGCTACTGGGCTCAGGCGGGCCGGGAGATCGAGCCGGCGGACCTCGTCGCGATCTTCGCGAACGAGCCCGCCGATTTCGCGCCGGGATCGGCGTACCGGTACAGCAACTCGGGGTACGTCCTCCTCGGTCTCGTCGTCGAGAAGGCGTCCGGAATGCCGTGGGGCGCGTTCGTGACGAAGAGGCTCCTCGTCCCGCTCGGCCTCGCCGGAACCCGCGACGGGCAGGGCGCGGCGCTCGTCCCGGCGCGCACGCGCGGGTATTCGCGATTGAAATCGGGCGGCTTCGAAAACGCCTGGCACGTGAGCCTCACGCAGGGCTACGCGGCGGGAGCGCTCCTCTCAACCGCTCCCGACGTCGCGGCGTGGATTCGGCGGTTCTCGTACGAATTCGGCGTCGGCGTCGACACGTTCGCGGGGCGGCGCCGCCTCTTCCACGGCGGCGGGCTTCCGGGGTTCGACGCGTGGGCCGCATACGTCCCCGGCGACGACCTCGCGGTCGCGGTCCTCTGCAACACCGACGGCGACACCGCGATGGAGGTCGCGGACGCGATGGCGGGCTTCGTCCTCGGCGAGCCCGGCGCGAAGACGCAGCGGCCCTGAACCGGACTCAGCGGCCGAGGACTCGCAGCTCGACCGAGACGACGTCGTCGAGGCCGCGCCCCGGCGCAGCGACGAGGCGCGGCGCGGCGCCGGAGACGTCGAGAGAAGGAGAAAGAGATGAAGAAGAGATTTCTGCGAATGAGAATACGGAGATCGCAGCGGATCGCGACGTGACGACGACGACCGAGGCAGCCGCCGCATCCGCCGCCGGCACCAGCCTTCGGAGCGAAAGCGCCCCCGATCCGGCCATGGCGCGGAGCTCCGCGAGGTCGTATTTCTTCGAAGGTGAAGAGGGGCTGGAGATCGTGAGAACGGCCGAGGCCGCTGCCGGGGCTTCCTTACTACTCGAAGAACATCCCTCCCGCTCTCTTCCGAAGATCGAGATCTCTCCGGCGGCGCTCTTCCCTTCCTCCCGCCACTCGAGCGTCTGCGGCGAGAGCGACATCGTGACCGCGAGGGGCGCGTTCGCCGCCGCCGAGAAGCACGTCGCCGCGGCCGTGCCGCCGGCCCAGTGGCCGGCCGGCGCCTTCACGAGCGTCATGCGGCAGTCGGGCCGCTCGCGCACGTCGCGCTCCGTGAAGACCGACAGCGCCTCCGGCTCGCGCCACTTGCCGCGCACGCCCGCGAGGTCGCGCGGCTCGTACACGCGGACCGCGACGCGCGCGCCATCGGCCTCCACCTTCAGGAAGCGCTGCAGGAACGGGGCGTCGGGGCGAGCGGACTTCGCCGCTTCGAGGTAGAAGACCGGCGCGTCGGCCGCGATCCTGTTCTTCGGGACGGCGGCGACCGAGAAGCGGACGCTCGCCGCGGGATCGCGCGAGACGTAAGAGCCCGGAAGAAGGCCCGCGACCTCGGCGGCCGCGGACGAGGGCTCGACCGCCGGTGCGCCGGCGGCCGGGAGGACCAGCGCGGCGGCGAGCGCCGCGCGGAGGATCACTCCTCGTCCTCCTCTTCCACCTTGCCCGCCCTCTTCTCGGAGACGCGCCGCATCGAGTGGTCGAGGATGCGCTTGCGGAGGCGGATCGACTTCGGCGTCACCTCGACGAGCTCGTCGTCCTCGATCCACTCGATCGCGAGCTCGAGCGGCATCAGGCGCGGCGGCGTGAGGCGGATCGCGAAGTCCGAGCCCGACGAGCGCATGTTCGTGAGGTGCTTCTTGACGCACGGGTTCACGACGAGGTCGTTCGGCCGGGCGCTTTCGCCGCAAATCATCCCGCCGTAGACCTCGATGCCGGGCGGCAGAAACAGCGTCGAACGCTCCTCGAGCCTCTCGAGCGAATGCGCCGTCGTCTCCCCGGCTTCCTTGCAGACCATGGCGCCCCGGCCCCGGCCCGTGACCTCGCCCTTGAAGGGCTCGTAGCCGTGGAAGTTGTGGTACAGGAGGCCCTCGCCCTTCGTGTCCGTCATGAACTCGTTGCGGTAGCCGAAGAGGCCGCGCGTCGGGATGTGAAAGTCGATGCGCACCCGGCCGGAGCCGTGGTTCGTCATGTTCGTCATCTCGGCCTTGCGCTGGCCGAGCTTCTCGATGACGGTGCCCATGGACGTCTCGGGGACGTCGATGACGAGATGCTCGATCGGCTCGCAGCTCCGCCCGTCGACTTCCTTGAGAATCACTTGAGGCCGGGACAGCGCGAACTCGAAGCCCTCGCGGCGCATCGTCTCGACGGTGATCGCGAGGTGCAGCTCGCCGCGGCCGGAGACCCGGAATGCGTCGGGGCTGTCGGTCTCCTCGACGCGCATCGCCACGTTCGTGCGAAGCTCCTTCTGGAGGCGCTCGCCGATGTTGCGGCTCGTCACGTACTTGCCCTCGCGGCCCGCGAAGGGCGAGTCGTTGACCCGGAACATCATGGAGACCGTCGGCTCGTCGACGTTGATGGGCGCGAGCGCGACGGGGTTCTCGAGGTCGGCCAGCGTCTCGCCGATCGTGACCTCGTCGATGCCCGAGATGACGACGAGGTCGCCGGCCTGCGCCTCCTCGACCTCGGCGCGCCTCAGGCCCTCGAACGCCATGAGCTTCGCGACCTTGCCCTTCGTGATGGAGCCGTCGAGCTTGCAGACCGAGACCTGCTGCCCGGGCTTGATCGTCCCGTTCACGATGCGGCCGATGAGGAGACGGCCCAGGTAGTTGTCGTAGTCGAGCGAGGCCACGAGAAGCTGGAGCGGAGCAGCGGGGTTGCCGCCGGGCTCCGGCACCTCCACGAGGATCGCGTCGAGCAGCGGCCGGACGTCCGTCTCGGTGTGGTCCACCTCGCGGCGCGCGAACCCGTGCTTGGCGGACGTGTACACGATCGGGAAATCCAGCTGCTCGTCGGTGGCGCCGAGGTCGACCATCAGGTCGAAGACCTCGTCGATGACCTGATGGGGGCGCGCGTCGGGCCGGTCGATCTTGTTCACGACGACGATCGGCTTGAGGCCGAGCTCGAAGGCTTTGCGAAGGACAAACCGGGTCTGCGGCATCGTGCCCTCGGCCGCGTCCACGACGAGGAGGACCGCGTCGACCATCTTGAGGACGCGCTCGACCTCGCCGCCGAAGTCGCTGTGCCCCGGCGTGTCGACGATGTTCACCTTCACGCCGTGGTACCGGATCGAGGTGTTCTTCGCGAGGATCGTGATTCCGCGCTCTTTCTCGAGGTCGTTGCTGTCCATGATCCGCTCGGTGCCCGAGACGGCCTCGTTCGCGCGGAAGGTGCCGGATTGTTTCAGGAGGCAGTCCACGAGCGTGGTCTTGCCATGGTCGACGTGCGCGATGATCGCGATGTTGCGGATTCCGGACATGGGGACCTGCTTTCGGAGCGCGGGGCCGGAAAACGGCCGCTTCGCGAGATTTCGCAGGATATCAGAGGAAGAGAAGAATTTCTTTGAAGGTGAAAGAGGCGGAGGGCGATAGGCTAACGCCTGTCAAATGAAAAATGCGGTCCGCCTCCTCACCAATTTCCTGGGAATTCTCTTCGTCGTCTTCCTCACGATCCTGGTCGGACGGGGCTTTCAGGCTCGAGGCCTGCCCGACCTCAAGCCGTGGCACCGTGCGGATCTCGGCGACGTGAAAGCGGGCGAATTGCCCGAAACGGCGACGCTCGCCGACTACCTGAGGCGCGAGGACGCGGTCTTCGCCGCATTGAAGACGAAAGTGCTTCGCGGGCGTCCCGGCCGGCGACCGCACGAACGCGAACCGGTATTTCGAGGGCGGACCGCTCGACCCGACGCGCCTCGGCGCCTCGGACGGAAACCGGACGTTCGAGCTCCGGCCGGAGACGATCCAGGGAGGCGCGCTCCTGCTCCACGGCCTCACGGACGGACCCTACAGCGTCAAGCCGATCGCCGAGACGCTCCGGAGGCTCGGCTACTACACCCTCGCGCCGCGTATGCCCGGCCACGGCACGGCGCCCGCGGGCCTCGTGTCCGCCGAGTGGCAGGACTGGATGAGCGTGGTCCGCCTCGCGGCCCGGCACGTGCGCGCGACAGCGGGCGCCGGCAAGCCGTTCGTCCTCGTCGGCTACTCGAACGGCGGCGCCCTCGCGGTCAAGTACGCGCAGGACGTCCTAGAGGGCTCGAGCCTTCCGCGGCCGGACCGGATCGTCCTGATGTCGCCGATGATCGGCGTGACGCCGTTCGCGGGCTTCGCCCGCGTCGCGATGCTCCTCCACCGCATCCCGTTCTTCGAAAAGAACGCGTGGCTCGACGTCGTCCCCGAGTACAACCCCTACAAGTACAACTCGTTTCCCGCGAACGCCGGGCTGCAGACGTACAGGCTCACGCAGGTGCTGAACGCGCAGACCGAGCGCCTCGCGGCCAGCGGCCGGCTGAAGGACCTCGCGCCCGTCCTCGCGTTTCAGTCGCTCGTCGACGCGACCGTCTCGACGGAGGCGATCGTCCACCGGCTCTACGACCGGCTGCCCGCGAACGGCAGTGAGCTCGTCCTCTTCGACGTCAACCGCGAGAGCACGCTCGCACCCTTCCTCACGCCGCCCGAGGAGAAGCTCCTCACCGACCTCAGGGCACGGACCGACCTCAAGTACCGCCTCACGGCGGTCACGAACGCGCGGCGGGACCTACGCGACGTCGTGGCCCGCTCCTGGGGACCCGGTCCGCCGCGATTCGAGGAAACGGCGCTCGGCCTCGCGTGGCCACCGGACGTCTTCTCCCTCTCGCACGTCGCGATCCCGTTCCCGGAGGGCGACGACCTCTATGGCCGGCTCGGGGAGCCTCCTCCGACGTTCGGCCTCAGGCTCGGGCGCATCGGGCCGCGCGGCGAGCGCGCGGTTCTCACCGTCCCGTTCGACCAGTGGATGCGCCTGACGTGGAACCCGTTCTTCCCGTACCTCGACGAGCGCGTCGCGGCGTGGGCCGCTATTTCTTCTTCAGGGCGCTGACGAGCCAGGGCACGAAGTCCTTGCCGGGAAGCGCGAGGTCGACGTTCATCGAGACGTCGCCCTCGGGGCGCCGCTGGAAGAGCAGCCGCGCGCGCGTGCCCGACTCGTAGTTCACGATCTCGCGCGAGAGCAGCCGGACTCCGTCGGGCAGAAGCTCGACGTCGAAGGCTCCCACCACGCCGTTCGAGAAGAGCCAGGTCGCGACGTACTTCCGCTTCTCGCGGTCGTACGCGAACCAGCCTTCCTCCTCCAGAGTCTCCTCGCGCCCGCCCTCGTCGGCGGCGATGAAAGTGCTCCCGCGGACGACGAAGAACGCGCCCGAGAGCTCGGGGCCGAATCGGGCGACTCGGCCGCCGAAGCGCGCGCCGAGGCTCGCGGTTCCGGTCCAGGATCCGGTCAGGAAGGCGAGCTCCTGGAACGGCTTCCAGGCGGGAGCGGCTGCGGCGGTTGTGGCAGGTGCCTGGGGCGCCGGCGTGGCGACCGGGGGCGGCGCCGGGCCGGCTGCCGGCGTTGCGGCCGGGGGCACGGCCGTCTGCCCCACGGCCGTCGCCGCGAAGAACATCAAGCCCATCAGCCACTTCGAGCCCACGCTCGCCTGCATCGAACCCCCGCTCCTGGTGGAATGCCCGGCGAATTATAGACTCGCCGAGGCCGGAACCTCCCGCGAGCCGTTTTCGTTTCAACCGAAGAGGACCGATGGCGACAGCCCCCCACCCTGATGCCGAGCTCGTCGCGCGCTGCAAGCGCGGAGACGACGGCGCCTGGGCGGACCTCGTGGCCGCCTACGGCAAGAAGATCTACGGCATCGCCTGGCACATGACGTACGACCGCGCGGAAGCCGAGGAGCTGACCCAGGAGTGCTTCCTGAAGGTCTGGCAGAACCTCGACCGCTACGAGCCCACCGAGGCGTCGCTCCTCGCGTGGATCGCGGCCCTCTCGCGCAATCTCTGCATCGACCACTACCGGCGGCGGCGGCGCGAGAAGGGGTTCTCGTTCGTCTCGGACGACGCGGTCTCGACGCTCCTCCCCTCCACGGACGACCCGCAGGCCGACGCGGTGCGCCGCGAGCGCGTCCGCCTCCTCCTCGACGCCATCGCCGAGCTTCCGGACGAGCTCGCGGAAGTCGTGATCCTCCGCGACCTCGACGGCCTCGACTACCGCGAGATCGGCGACCTCCTGAAGCTCGCCGACGGCACCGTGAAGTCGCGCCTGAATCGCGCGCGGATCGAGCTCGCGCGCGTCGTCCGCGCGCGCGTCGGCGCCGGAAACGACGGCCGGTCGCTCTACACGCCGTTCGCCCCGCGCGCAGGCGCGGCCACGGGGGGCGCGCGATGACCGCCGCCTGCCGGGCGTTCGAGCAGCGCCTCCTCGCGGCCCTCGACGGCGAGCCGGACACCGCCTCCCTCACCGCACGGGCCTGCGCCAAGGCAGACGCGCACGCCGTCGCCTGCGACGACTGCGCCGCGCTTGCGGCGCTCGTCGCGGGCCAGGCGGACGCCTTCAAGTTCCTCGCGCGGCCCGCCCCGTCCGAGGCGTTCCTCGCGCGCCTCGCGGACGAGCCCGACGACGCCGAGGGCCGTCAGACGACGTCGGAGGTTCTCGCGTTCCTGACACCCGGCGCCCTCGCGAAGCCCGAGCCCTCGCCGGCGCTCCTCGCGCGCCTCGAGGCTCTCCCGCGCGCGTCGGCTCCGGCCCCCGCCCCGTCCAACGTCCGGCGCGGCGCATTCGGTCGCCTGCGCCCGATCCTGACGGACTGGCGTTTCGCCGTGACCGCCGCCTACGCGGCGTCGATCCTGGTCTTCGCGCTCCTCAACGTGGACCCGATGGCCGCCGCGCGCGGCGCCGCGACCGACCTGACGGCCGCGGGCGAGCGCGCGCTCACGGACGCGCGCGTCGCCGCGGTGAAGCGCGTCGAGGACAGCGCGCTCGGGCGCTACGCCGCGCCGCTCACGAAGCGCCTCGACTACCGCGTCTACCGCGCGTTCGCCGCGGGCCGCGCGCGCGCGACCGCGTACTCCCAGCTCGTATTCGAGAAGGTCTTCGGCGGCTCCGTCGAGACCATGCAGTCCGCGGCCGCGCCCGCGCCGGAACCTTCTCCACGCATCCGACGTTCCTGAAGGCAAGGTGAGAACGATGACCGACACCAACTCGACCCCCCAGGCTCCTCCCGCGGCCACCTCCGCCTCGGCGCCGCCTCCCCCGCCGCCCGTCGCGTTCGGGCCGGCTTCCGCGCAGCCCGCGTATCCCGGGTGGGCGAAGAGCCCAGGCGCGGCAGGCGCGTTCGGCATCATGCCGGGCCTCGGCCACCTCTACCTCGGCCTCTACCAGCGCGCCGCGATCTTCTTCGGCGTCTTCGTCCTCCTGGTCACGCTGGCCGAGCGCTCGCACGGCCCCTTCCCCGGGCTGTTCTTCCCCTTCCTCATCGCGTTCTCGATCATCGACGCGGTTCGCCAGGCGAAGGCGATCAACGCGACGGGCGCGCCGGAGCCGGGCCTCCTCGGCGGGGAAAAACCGGTCAAGGTGAGCGGCAGCCTCACGGCCGGCATCCTCCTGATCCTGGTCGGCGGCTTCCTGCTCCTGAACCGCTTCGTCACGATCGACCTGTCGTTCCTGAACGACTGGTGGCCCGCGCTCCTCGTCGTCTTCGGCGCGTGGCAGGTCTTCACCTACTGGAAGGGAAAGCAGGACGCGACGAAGACCGAAGCCGGCTAGTCGCCGAGGGACGTCACGAGGACGATCGTCCTCGCGAGGATCTCCCCGGTGCGCGGGTCGAGGATGCGGTCCTCGATCGCGATCTCGAGGGCCCCGTCGGCGCGGTTCCACCGCGCCGACCGGCTTTGCTGGCCCGCCGCCTTCGCGACGACGGACGGGTCGCCCTTGATCGCGCCGGAGCGCATCCCGTCCTTCAGGTCGGCCTCGAGGTTCCTCACGGCGAAGATGAACCGGGCGCCCTTCACTTCCCGCTCGTAGAAGGCGACCGCCTCGTCGAGCGTCTTCGGCGTCGTGAGGACGACGATCTTCAGCTTCTCGAGGCTCTTCTTGATCTGCTTCTTCTCCGAGCTCGAGCGCGTCGAGTCGGCGTCGAGCTGGGCGAGGGCGGCCTTCGTTTCGGCGGCCGCGCGGCTCGCGTAGATCTCCGTGAAGACCTGGTCGACGGCTCCGTCCGGAGGGAGCGGCACGCCGGCGACCGGCGACGCGGCGAGGAAGAGGAGGAACGGCAGGAGCGGCGTCATGCCCGTATTCTAGGATCCCGCCCGTTCCTTCACGACGATTCGCTCGGGCTGGCCGCTGGCGTAGCGCAGCGAGCATTCCGCGAAGCCCTCGCACCTGACGCAGATGCCGTCCTGGTCGCCCTTGTAGTCGACCGGCTTGCAGACGTTCACGCCGGGGACGACGAGCTTCCGGAGCTCCTCCTCGAATTCGAGCACGCGCGGCGGCGGGTCGCCTCCCTGCCGCGCACGGCGCAGCTCCTCGACGCGCGGGAAGAGGTCGCGGTTGCGCTTCTCGAGCGCCACGTCCGCGCGCACCGCTCCCGCGGTCTTGACCGCGACGACCGCCGACTGCGCCGCCTTCCTGGCCTTGAAGCGGCCGTGGTGGCGGAGCCAGAAGAAGAGGAACCCGGCCCCCGAGCCCGCGACATGGACGAGCCCGAGGCCGGCGGAGCCCCCAAGGGCCAGTTTCCCGAAATCCCACAGGAGGAACGCGAGGGCGAGCCACGCGAGCCACTTCACCTTCACGGGGATCACGAAGAACATCAGGAATTCCATGTCCGGGAAGAGCCACGCATACGCGAAGAGCATCGAGATGCCCGTCAGCGCCCCGCCCGACGCGAGAGCGTTCCCGGTCACGAGGGCCGCGAGCGAGCCGCCGAGCGTCGCGACGAGCCAGAATGCCGTGAACTCGCCCGTGCCCCACTCCGCCTCGAGCGCCGACCCGAGGATGTAGAGAATCAGCGTCCCGAAGAACAGGTCCATGGGACCGGAATTCAGGAACTGGTACGTGACGAACGTCCAGGGCTGCGCGAGGGCGACTCCCGGCCGGAACGCGAAGAGGGCCAGCGTCCGCTCCGCATCCGCCGCCCTCAGGAAAAAGAAGATGAAGTGGAGCCCGCAGAGCGGGAGCGTGAGCCCGAGCTTCGGGGCAAAGAGGTCCCGTCCGTTCGTCATGCGCGCCTCCCGAAGCGTTTCTCGATCTCCACGTGGGCGAAGGACAGGAGGATGGGCCGGCCGTGCGGGCAGGTCCAGGGGTCGCGGCAGGCCGCGAGATCCGCGAGAAGGCTCGCGGCCTCGGCCGGCGCGAGCCGGTGGTGGATCGTGATCGCGCCCCGGCACGCGAGGGACGCCGCGAGCACCTCCCGCCGCAGGGCCGGCGCCGCAGCGGACCCGTCGGGCAGCGCGGCGAGGCGGTCGAGGAAGTCCCGCAGCGCCGGGACAACGGCCGAGGCCCGCATGTCCGCGGGAGCGGCGGTCACGAGAAACGTGCGGCCCGACAACTCCGACACCGCGAAGCCGGCCGAGGCGAGGAGATCGTCGGAGCGCGCGAGGAGCGCGGCTTCCTCGGGCTTCGCCTCGAACGTCAGCGGCGTCAGCAGCGCCTGAGAGGCGGGCGACGCGGCCTCCAGCTTCGCGAGAAAGCGCTCGTAGCGCACGCGCTCGTGGGCGACGTGCTGGTCGATGAGCACGAGCCCCTCGTCGCTCTCGGCGACGAGAAAGGAATCGCGGTACTGGCCGAGGAGACGGAGAGAACCGAGAGGAGAGGAAGAGAGAACCGAAGAGGGAGAAGAAGAATTTTCTTCTGAATAGGAAGAGGGGGAAAGGCCAGGAGCGATCGCGTCGAGGAGGGTTCGCGTGTCGGCACCGTACCGGGCCGCCCCCTCGCCGAGCCACACCGCGCTCCCCTCCCCTCTTCCACCTTCAAAGAAATCTTCTCGTCGTCTTTGTCCTTCTCTTCCTCTTCCGAAAGCATCCCCCTCGATGGCGACGGCGCCCTTCCCGCCCGTCAGCGCCGCCACGAGGCCGCGGTGGACGAGCGCGTGGACGGTGTTCGGCTCGCGGAAGCGCACCTCGAGCTTCTGCGGGTGGACGTTCACGTCGCAGGCGGCCGGGTCGCACGTCAGGAAGAGGGCGAAGCCCGTGTGACGATCCGAGCGCAGAACCTCGCGCGCGGCGAGCGCGGCCGCGTGGGCGGCGGTCGCGTCCTTGATCGCGCGGCCGTTCACGAAGAGCCACTGGTTCGCGCGCGACGCGAACGTCACGTCCGGCGGCGTCACCGCACCCGCGAGCGTCATGCCGCCGTGGGCGAACGCGACCGGGAGCGGCGCGACGGGCAGGCTGTCGCCGAGAACCTCACGGAAACGTGCTGCCGCGTCCGGCGCGGCGGGCAGGTCGAGGAGCAGGCGGTCCCCCGCGCGGAGCGTGAACGCGACGGACGGGTTCGCGAGCGCGAGCGTCGTGAGCGCGCGGACGACGGCGCGCAGCTCGCCCTCCGCGCTCTTGAGAAACTTTCGGCGCGCGGGGACGGCGCCGAAGAGATCCTCCACGACGACGCGCGTGCCCTTCGGATGGCGCGCGGGGCGGACGGACGCCGGCGCGCCGCGGTCCGCGACGACCTCGGTCCCGAGGCCGGAATCGTCGGGCGACGTCGTGAGGACGAGGCGCGAGACCGACGCGATCGAAGGCAGCGCCTCGCCGCGGAAACCCATCGTCGCGACGCGCGTGAGGTCCTCGAAGGAGCGGATCTTCGACGTCGCGTGGCGCTCGAGCGCGAGCGCCGCGTCCTCGGGGCCCATCCCGGACCCGTCGTCGAGGATGGAGATCCGGGTGACGCCCCCGCCCTCCACCTCGACGGCGATGCGCCGCGCCCCGGCGTCGAGCGCGTTCTCGACCAGCTCCTTGACCGCGGACGCGGGCCGCTCGACGACCTCGCCCGCGGCGATCTGGTCGACGAGGGCGGACGGAAGGACGCGGACGAGCCCGGGCACGGGCCGGGATGTTATCGGGTCCTCAGGACCATGACGGCCTTCTCGACGTCGAGGAGCTCCCGCGGCAGATCGCACGAGAGGCATTCGGGGCCCTTCTCGGTCACGAGCACGTCGTCCTCGATCCTCACGCCGGTGTTCCACCACTTCGCGTCGACGCCCTCCATCTTTGCCGGGATGTAGATCCCGGGCTCCACCGTGAGCACCATGCCGGGCTTCAGCCTCGTCGCGAAGGACATGCTGGCCGCGAAGCGGTCCTTCGGGTCGGGCCACGCGCCGGGCTCGTAGCTTCCCGCGTCGTGGACGTCGAGGCCGAGCCAGTGGCCGGTGCCGTGCGGGAGAAACTTCGCGAACGAGCGGTCCTTCACGAGGTCCTCGCGCGTCCCCTTGAGGAGGCCGAGCTTCACGAGGCCGTCGACCGTGACGGCGACGGCAGCGTCCTGGATCTCGTGATACGCGGCGCCCGAGACCGCCTTCGCGATCCCGGCCTTCTGCGCCGCGAGGACGATCTCGTAGAGCGCCTTCTGCTCCGCCGAGAACTTCCCGTTCACGGGGTAGGTCCGCGTCACGTCGGCCGCGTACATCCCGTACTCGCAGGCCGTGTCGTTCACGACGACCTCGCCCGCCTGCATGGTCCGGCTCGCGTCCGGGTAGTGAAAGATGACGGAGTTCGGCCCGGAGCCGACGATCGGCGGGTACGCCATGCGCACGCCGCCGCCCGCGAGACACGCGGAGACCTGCGCAGCCTTCAGGACGCCCTCGTTCACGCCGGGCGCGGCGAGGGCCATCGCGGCGCGGTGGCCGCGCACGGACAGGTCGACGGCTTCCCTGATGAGCGCGAGCTCCGTCGCGTCCTTCACGAGGCGCATCTGGCCCGCGAGGACGGAGACGTCCGTCGCGGGGAGGCCCGCCGTGCCGGCGTGCGCCATCCGGTTCCAGCCCGTCAGGAGCTTCTCGCGGAACTTCTCGTCGCCCGCGTCGAGGTAGAAGAGTGCCTTCGCGCCGCGGAACGCCGCGCGCGATTCCTTCTCGAAGTCCGCGACCGGATACGACTCGTCGGCGCGGTGGACGGACTTCGCTCCCTCGAGGCCCGCGCGGCGGCCGGTCCATTGCTCCGCCCGCCACTCGTTCGGGCGCACGAAGAGGATGTAGCGCTTCCCTTCCGGGGCCGACGGGCGCAGGACCGCGATCGCGTCCGGCTCTCCGAACCCGGTCAGGTACCAGAAATTCGAGTCGGCGCGATACGCGTCCCCGACTTCCACGGGCGGCTCGGCCGGCCCGCGCAGGACGACGACCGCGTCCTTGGGGAGGTTGGCGACGAGAGCGGCGCGGTGGGCCGCGAACCATTCGGGGCCCGGCGCGGCGGGGCCGGCGAGGGCGGACGACGAGACCAACAGGGCGGCGGCGAGCGTCGCGAGGCGCATGGGTTCCTCCGGTGCGCGGAAGTCTAGTCGAGAGACCGTCTCAGGCGGTGCGCGACGAGACCGCCCGGCTCCCGTCCTCGATCCGCCCGAGCAGACGGAGCAGTCCGTCGAGAATCGTGAGCGGGTGGGGCGGGCAACCCGGGATGAAGAGGTCGACCGGAACGACGGACGCTGCCCCGCCGTGCTGCTCCGGATGGCCCGCGTAGGGCCCTCCGCTGATCGCGCAGGCTCCGACGGCGATCACGATCTTCGGCGGCGCCACCGCGTCATACGTCTTCTGCAGCGCGAGCCGCATGTTCTCCGTCACGGGCCCCGTGATGAGGAGGCCGTCCGCATGGCGAGGAGAGGCGACGTAGTTGATCCCGAAGCGCCCGAGGTCCCAGCCGATCGTCCCCAGCACGTTGACGTCCGCACTGCAGGCGTTGCAGTCCCCCGCGCTCACGACGCGCAATTTCAGGGAGCGGCCGAAGAGCCGCCGGAGATTCCGCTCGAGCGCGTCCGCGAGCGCCAACTCCTGCCCGCGTGCGACGAGCTCTTCCCGCCGGCGGGTTGCGAGACGGTAATCGTTCGTGAACGCGATGGCCCCTTCCGGGCACGCCGTGACGCACTCCGTGCAGAAAAGGCACCGGCCGAGGTCGAGCGAGAGAGAACCGTCCCCGCCGATTGCGTCCGTCGGGCACACGTCCGCGCAGGACCGGCATCCTTCCGGACATCTCGAGGGGTCGAGCGTGGGCGCGCCCCGGAACCGCTCGGGCAGCGCAGGCGGCTCGCCATCCGGATACGCCGTCGTGCGGTGCCCCTGGTGTGCGCGTGCGAGCAGGGCCTTCAGCATCGGACTTCCCTCACAGGTCGTGGCCGCAATAGGAGAGGTTGAAGCTCTTGTTACACAGCGGGAAATCCGAAATCTGGCCGCCGCGGAGCGCGAGGGCCAGCCCGATCCAGTTGTGGAAGGACGGATCGGTGATCTTGTAGCGGGAGAAGCGGCCGGCCGCGTCGGTCGTCGCGACGTGGCAGATCTCCCCGCGCCATCCCTCCGTGAGCGATACGACGAGCGAGTCCGGCCTCATGACTCCGGCCGCGGCGCCCGGCCCGCCCGGCGGAAGTCCGTCGAGCTGGTCGAGGATGAAGGAGATCGACTGCCGGATCTCGAGCCAGCGAACGTAGGCGCGCGAGTTGACGTCGCCGTGATGGGCCGTCATCACCGGCAGGTGGACGAAACGAAAAATGCCCGAGGGAAAGTCGTGCCGCACGTCCCGCTGGATGCCGCACGCGCGCGCCGCCGGCCCGACGAGGCCCAAGGCCTCCGCGTCTTCCGGCGTCACGGTTCCTGTGCGGTCGAAGCGCTCCCGCACGCTCGGCGTCTCCCAGAGGAGCTCCACCGCCTCCGTGACCTCCCGCCGCGCAACGGCGACGCGGGACCTCAGGATCTCGACCTGCGCGGGCAGGAGATCGAATCCGATGCCGCCGGGGCGAACGAGACCGCGCCCGAATCGTGAGCCGCAGATCTCCGCCGTCATGTTCAGGAAGTCTCCGCGCAGGCGTCCGCAGTACGCCGCGGTGGGGAGATACGCGACGTCGCCCGCGAGGGCTCCGAGGTCGCCGACGTGGTTCGCGAGCCGTTCGAGCTCGAGCGCGATGCCGCGAATCGCGTGGGCGCGCGCGGAGACCGGCATACCGGCGAGAGCCTCGACCGCCTGGGCGTACGCGAGCGCGTGGCCGATCGTCGTGTCGCCCGCGACCGTCTCCATGTACGGCAGCGTCCGCTTCGTCGGCCCGCCGACGACGGACCGCTCGACGCCGCGATGCTGGTAACCGAGGGCGATCTCGAGGTGGAAGACCTCCTCGCCGTGGCACTGGAACCGGAAATGCCCGGGCTCGATCACCCCGGCATGGACCGGGCCGACCGCGACCTCGTGCACCTCGTCTCCCTCGACCCGGAAGAAGTCCGTCACGCCCGGCAGGATCGTGGCGTCCGCCGGGCGGCCCCAGGCGTCGTGGGCCGGGCGATACGAGTGGTGGTAACGCACCGGCTTCAGCCAGGGATGTCCCTCGAACCTCACGCCGTACTGCTCGGCGATCTCGCGCTCGAAGAGATGCGGCTGCGCCGTCTCGGGGACGAGGGACGCGAACGCCGTTCCGTCGCAATTCGTGCGCGCGACGGAGAGGCGCCCGTTCGCGTCGTCCGCGAGCACGGCGACGAGGGAGATGCCTTCGGCTGCCGGCCCGCTCGAGGAATCGGCCGCCGAGCCAAAGTAGGACACGAGACGTTTCCCCTTGTCGCGCAGGGCGTTGACGAGCCATCCGCGGAAGTGGGAGGGCTCGAGAGAAGGCACGTCCTTCAGAGCGAGGGCACGCCCGTTCCGGGTCGCGGCGCCCGCCGTCACGAGGCGCCCTCCAGCATCTTCGCGGCGGCGAGGACCATGCCGTAGACCCCGTCCGGAATCCAGATCCCCATGACGAGGACCATCGTCAGGGCCGCCAGCATCGGGGCGACTCTCCAGAACGTGTCGCGAAAGTCCGTCGTGTCGCCGGCCGGGGAGACCGGCCCCTGAACCACCGCGAGAACCGTGGCGCCCATGCCGATGAAGATCACGACGAGGAAGATCAGGAAGAGAGCCGCCACGACGAAGTGGCGTCCCGACATCGCGCCCGAGAGGATCGTGAATTCGCTGATGAACGGTCCGAACGGCGGCGAGCCCGTGATCGCGAGGAAGCCCGCGAGAAAGAGGGCGCCGGACACGGGGACGCGGCGGAGCGCACCGCTGACCTTGTCGATCGACTTGCTCCCGTAAGCGCGGTGGATGTTGCCTGCGGAGAGGAAGAGCACGACCTTCGTCAGGGCGTTGTTGATGACGTGCAGGAGCGCGCCGACGATCGCGATGCCGCCGACGCCGATGCCGATGACGAGGATTCCCATGTGCTCGACGCTGGAGTACGCGAGCATCCGCTTGAAGTCGCGCTGCCCCGCCATGAACGCCGCCGCGACCGCCATCGAGAGCAGCCCGAAGCCGAGGAAGAGCTCACGCGCGAAGGCTCCTTCTCCGGCCGCCTGCATCACACGGTAAACCCGGAGGAGCGCGAGGAACGCGCAGTTCGTCATCCCGCCGGCGAGAAGGGCCCCGATGATCCCGGGGGCCTCCCCGTATGCGTCCGGCTTCCAGGTATGCATCGGCGCGAGCCCCATCTTCGTCCCGTAGCCGACGACGAGGAGGACGAAGCCGGCCCTCAGCCAGGGCCGGGACAACGCGGTGCCGTGCTCCAGAAGCGCCGAGAAGAGGAGGCTCTCGTCCCCCGACGCGCCGTGGAGCGCCGCGTACGCCACGAAGAGCGAACCGAGGAGCGCGAGCGCGATCCCGACCGACCCGATCATGAGGTACTTCCACGCCGCCTCGAGCGAGCGGGCATTGTGGTTGAAGTAGATGAGGACGGCCGTCGAGAGGGTCGCTCCCTCGACCGCGACCCACACGACCGCGAGGTGCTGCGCCAGGGTGATCGCCGTCGTCATCGACAGGAAGGTCAGGAGGCAGACGCAGAACACGAGATTCGACCGCTCTTTCCGCACCCGCAGGTATCCGACGCCGTAGAGCGCGCAGAGCGTGAAGAGCACGGAGACGACGAGGAGGATCAGGCGCCCGAGCGCGTCGGCGAGGAACCAGCCTCCGAACATCGAATCGCCCGAGCGGACGGTGAGCGCACCCGCGAGGTGCAGGAGGGCGGTCCCGGCGACGATCAGCGGCCGCACCCGCGCCGAGGGCGTCACGGCGGCCACGAGGGCCGCGACGAGGGGCATCAGGATGAGACCGAGCAGCACCATCGGGTCAGTCCCTGAGCTCCGAGAGACGGTCCGTGTCGAGCGAGCCGAATTCCCTCTGGATGTGGTTCATGACGATTCCCATCACGAAGATCCCGACGAGGAGGTCGAGGAGGACGCCCACCTCGACGAGAGTCGGCATCGCCTCGTGGAGGAGCTGCGCGAAGACGAAGATCCCGTTCTCGAGAATGAGGTATCCCGTGACCTGAGAGATGGCCTTGCGCCTCGTCGTCAGGAGGAGGAAGCCCGCGAAGAGCGTCGCGAGCGCCACCGGAACGACGAGGAGGTCGCGGTGCGACGACATGAGCGGAAGGCGGCCCGCGAAGAGGGCCGCGGCGCCCGTCCCGACGGCGAGGAGCAGGACCGAGGGGACGAGCCCCAGGTAGGGCTCCATCTCGTGCTGGATGTGCACCTCGCGGAGGGCCCGGATGAGCATCCCCGGAATCACGAAGGCCTTGACGACACCCGCGACGATCACGAGGCCGACGAGCCGCGCCGTCGGTTCCGGCGAGAAGAACAGCGGAAACACGCTGACGAAAAAGCCCTGCAGGGCCGCCGCCCGGATGCAGGCCTTCAGGTTCGAAGAGCCGAGCGCGAGGAAGTTCATCGTGACGGCGAGGATGAGGATGGATGAGGCGATTTCTCTCATCGTCTATCTCAGGACCAGGACGACGGCGAACCCCGCGAGGAGAGTCGCCGTGACGAGGAGTTGTGGGACGCGGACGAGCCGGAGCCGCGCCATGCTCGACTCGACGAGCCCGACGACGACGCCGACCCCGACGAGGCCGCCCGCGGAGGCCGCGAAGGCGAGCGCGCCCGAACCCGGGCGGGAGGGGATCAGGAGCATGACGAGCAGCTCCGCGAAGACGGTGAGCTTGAGCGCCCCGCCGTACACGATGAAGCCGAGCGCGGGCCCCGCGTGGTCGAGCACCATCACTTCGTGGATCATCGTCAGCTCGAGATGCGTCGTGGGATCGTCGAACGGAACGCGCGCGTTCTCGGCGAGAAGGACGATGAACCAGCTCGCGAGAATGAGAATGATGGACGCGCTCGACTTCTGCCAGGCCGCCGAAGCGCCGAGGTCGAACATACCCGTCAGCGAGAGCGAGCCCGACATCCGCGTGAGCGCGAGCATGCCGAAGAGGAGGGCCGGCTCCGCGAGAGCCGAAAACGTCACCTCGCGCGCCGCGCCCATTCCTTCGAACGGCGAGCCCGTGTCCATGGCCGCGGCGGCGACGAAGAACCGCGCAAGCGCAAAAACACCGACGAAGAGAATCATGTCTCCCGTGAACGAGAGAAGGGCGGGCCGGCCTCCGAGAGGCAACAGGAGCGATGCGACGACCGGCGCCACGACGGAAACGACCGGGCCGGCCAGAAACACCCACGTCGTCGTGGTGCTCACGACGAATCCCTTTCGGAGGAGCTTCGCGAGATCGAAATAGACCTGGAGAAGCGGCGGCCCGGTTCGCCCGGCCACGAGGGCCTTCGTCTTGTTGATCACGCCGGGGAGAAGCGGCGCGAGAACGAGCACGGCAAGGAGGTTGGCGATCGAGGTCACCATGACGCACTCCACGCGAGAAGAACCACGAGCGTGACGACGATGTAGAGCAGATAGGCCTGGATGCGGCCGGCCTGGATGACGCGCGCGAGGCCGAGGAACGAACGCCCGCGCGTCAGACCCGGGAGCAGGAGGCGGTCGAGCACCGGATCAGGCGCATGGCTCTCGAAGCGCTCGCCTGCCGCCGGGAACGGTCCCGCCACGCTCGGGCGATGCTCGTCGGGCAGCACGGCCCAGCGGAACATTCCCACCAGCATCTGCGCGAACGACGAAGCCGTGTATTGGATTCGCGGGCCGCCCGAAGCGTACCCGCAGTCCCACGTCGTCGTCCGCGCCGCCCGCCGGGCCCGGGCCGCGGCGGCAAGGCCCATGGCCGCGAGGAAGACGACGAGAAGGAGCGGGATCCCGCCGAGCGCGCCAAGGTCCGCATCCGCCCGCGATCCCGCATGGCCGAGGAGGAGCGCGCCCGCCGCGTCGCGGCCGAGCCCCGCGGCGCCCGCGGGCCAGAGCCCGATGACGACGCAGGCGAGGGCGAGCCCTCCCATCGAAAAGAGCATCGATCGGTTCGGGTCGCCAGCCTCGATCGCCGCGGCCGGCCCCCGTGGAGATCCCAGGAATACGGCCGCGAATGCCTTCACGAAGCACGCCACGGCGAGGGCGCCGATGAGCGCGAGCGCGGGGGCGCCCGCCGCCGCGCCGAGCATTCCGGCCCCTGCGCTGTCGCCGGTGAGCGCCCGGAAGCTCCCGAGCGTGATCAGCCACTCGCTGACGAACCCGTTCAAGGGCGGAAGGCCGCAGATCGCCGCGGCGCCGACGAGGAACGCGGCTCCCGTAAAACGCATACGCCGAAGGAGGCCGCCCATCGAATCGATCTCCCGCGTGCCGGTCGCGCGGATCACCGCTCCGGCCGAATAGAAGAGAAGCGATTTGAACGCCGCGTGGTTCCAGACGTGAAGGAGGCCGCCCGCGAACCCCAGCACGGCCCAGTCGAGCCGGCCCTGCGCCATCCCGAGCGCGCCGACACCGAGCCCGATCAGGATGATGCCGATGTTCTCGATCGAGTGGTACGCGAGGAGGCGCTTGAGATCGTGCTGCGCGAGCGCAAGGACGACGCCGAGAACGCCGGACGAGATGCCGAGGGCCACGAGCGCGAGCCCGAGCCACGTCGGGTACGCGGGCAGCATCGAAAGGACCCGGACGAGGCCGTAGATCCCCATCTTCAGGACGACGCCCGAGAGCAGCGCCGACACGTGACTCGGCGCCGCCGCGTGCGCGTCCGGCAGCCAGATGTGAAGCGGGATCACGCCCGCCTTGAGGCCGAAGCCGGCGAGCGCGAGCAGCAGGATGGGGCGGAGCAGCGCCGAGGAGCCGAGCGCCTCGGAGGGGACGAGGAGCCATCCGCCCGTCGCGTCGCGCAGCAGCGTGAACATCGCGAAGAGAATCAGGGTGCCCACGTGGGCCGACACGAGATAGATCCACCCCGCGCGGAGCGCCCTGGCGTCGTTCTGGTCGGTCGTGACGAGAAAGAAGGCCGCGACGGAGACGACCTCCCAGCCGGCGAGGAAGGCCCACGCGTCGCCGGCCGCCATCACGAGCGCGAGACTGGCCGTAACGACCCCGTAAAAGAAGCGGAGCTTGCGGCCGTTCTCCGGATGGCGCGACTCGGCCCAGTAGCCCTCGCCGTAGATCGAGCCGAGGCCGGCAACGACGAAAACCGGCACGAGGAAGAACGCCGAGAGGCGGTCGAGCGAGAACGCCACGGACCCACCGGGCAACGGCCAGGCCAATCGAATCGTCACGGCGCCGCCGGCGAGCGCCCACGCCGCGGCGCCCGCGCCGGCGACGCACCCGAGGACGTGCAGCACGGTCGCGATCCGCTGCCCCGCCGCCCGTCCCGGAGGAAAAAGCAGGCCCGGGAGCCCGCTGACTCCGGCCAGCACGGAGGCGACCAGGAGAAGCTCGAGACTCGTCATCGGACGTACGGCCTTATGACCGACCACGCGAGCGTCACGAGCATGGTGAGAAACACGTAGACGAGGTAGAGCGTGAGCCGGCCGCTCTGCAACCTCCGGAGGCGCGCCAGGCGGACGGCCCACCACCCGGTAAACGGTTCGTAGAGTTTCGCGCCGAACGGGTCCGGCGCCTCCGTCCGGAAAGACGCCGCCGCGGGAAATGTGCCTCTCGGCGGTTGGGCGTGCACGGACGGCGCGAGGAATCCAGGCAGTACGGCGGTGATGGCTTCGCCGAACGACCCCGCCGTGTACTGCATCCTCGCCGTAGGTGTCGCGTAGCCGCAATCCCAGGTCGGAACCAGGCGGGGAGAACGCGGGCGGAGGGCGAGAAGCCCCGCGCCCGCGGCCGCGAGCGCCCCGGCGAGGAGGACGAGGGCCCGAAGAGGCGGGGCGAGGGAGGCCGCGAGGAGCCCCGTGTCCACCGGAGCGCCCAGCCACGCGGCTTCGGCGGCGTTGAGCGCCGGGAGGACGGCAGCCGGCCAGAGGCCCAGCCCGAGACACGCCGCGGCGAGGATCGTCATCGGGACCGTCATGAGCGGCGACGCCTCGTGCGCCTCGGCGGCCATGGTGCTCCGCGGCGCGCCGAGGAACGTGACGCCGACGATCCGGACGAAGGACGCAACCGCGAGCGCCCCGGCGAGCGCGAGCGCGGGCGCCCCGAACGCGAGTGGCCATCCGCCTGGCGCGCTCGCCCGAAGCGTGTCGAAGAGTCCCAGCGCGATGAGCCACTCACCGATGAACCCGTTGAAGAGCGGCAGCCCGGCGGCTGCGAGCGCCCCCACGAGAAAGAGGCTCGCGGTGACCGGCATCCGGTTCACGAGGCCGCCGAGGCGCTCCATGTTCCGCGTGTGCGTCGCGTGCATGACGCCGCCCGCTCCGAAGAAGAGGAGCGACTTGAAGCAGGCGTGGCTGAAGACGTGGAAAAGGGCGCCGCAAAAACCGAGCGCCACCCACGAGGGCCGGCCGAGCGCGCGACCCGAGAGCGCGAGGCCGATGCCGAGCCACACGATCCCCATGTTCTCGATGCTGGAGTAGGCGAGCGCCCGCTTGATGTCCGTCTGGCCCGCCGCCATGGCGATGCCCGAGACGGCGGAGACCGCGCCGAGCCCGGCGAGAAGAAGGCCCCACCACAGCGGCGGCACCTCGACGAGCGAGGAGAAGCGGAGGATGCCGTAGATGCCCGCCTTGAGCATGACTCCCGACATGAGCGCGGAGACGTGGCTCGGCGCGTTCGCGTGGGCCGCGGGGAGCCAGAAGTGCAACGGCACGATCCCGGCTTTCATGCCGAACCCCACGACCGCGAGCAGGAAGACGACGGACACGAAAGGAGAGAGAGCGACCCTCTGGATCTCGAGCGAGCCGGTCCCCGCACGCAAGAGCGCAAAGGCGGCGAAGAGGCAGGCCGTGCCGGCGTGCGTCGCAACGAGATACACCCACGCCGCGCGCCGGACCTCCGCCTCGACGTCGTTCGTCGCGACGAGAAAGAAGGCTGAGACGGCCATCAGCTCCCAAGCCAGGAGGAAGAGCACCGCGTGCGCCGCCGTGACGACGAGCGCGAGACCGACGGTCATGAGCGCATAGAAGAACCTCAGCCGCGCGGCGGACCGCGGGTGCTCCTCGCGGGACCAGTAGCCGAGCCCGTAGACGGAGCCGAGGCCCGACACGAGGAAGATCACGAGGAGAAACGCGGCCGCGAGGGCGTCGAGACGCAGGAGGATCGCCCCGCCGGGCACCTGCCACGGCGCGACGAAGAGTCCCGGCTCCGTCGCGAGGAAAGCGCCGGCGGCCCCGGCGAGCCCTGCGAGCGAACCGATCGCCGACAGCGCCGCCGCCGCACGCTCGGCGAAGCGTCCTCCCGCAACGAGGGCCAGGACGCCGCCGGACAGGTGGAGAACAAGCGCCGCAAGAACGAGGTCAACGGGGGACACATGCCCCCCTCGGACCGGCCGCGAGCGTCTTCACGCCGTCTCCCTCTCGACGAGTCGAGCGATCTCGACGAGGCGGGAGGCCGGCATACGGCCCCGGATCGCGGCGCGAAACGCCGGATCGCGGAGGAGGTACGCGATCTTCGCCAGCATCTGCAGGTGCACGCGTGTGGTCGGGCTGACGAGAAAGAAAAGCGCGAAGACGGGCTGGCCGTCGGGCGCCTCGAAATCGACCGGCTGCCGCAGGAAACAGAGCGTGAGGGATGGCTCGTCCGTCGAGAGGGCGATCGGATGCCTCACGTGCGGGATCGCGATCCCGTCGCCGACCGGCACGACCGCCCCGGCATCGCGGGCGAGCAGGAGGTGCAGCAGCGTCTCGCGGTCCCCCTCGTCGTCCAGCTTCAGGAGCGCGATGATCGACCGGAGGACCTCCTCGCGGGTCGTTCCGCCGACGTCGTGAAAGACCCCGCCACGTTCGAGGCTTTCGGCCGCCGAGGGGACGCGCTCGTCCTCTTCGGCTTCGTGGAACAGGGCCGGCGCGACCGGGATGTTCCGTTCGGTCGCCCACTCGAGGAGCTCGCTGCGGTTGATCCGGTACTGGTCGTTGATCCGGTGCGCCGGCAGATCGCCGGACTCGATCCATTCGTAGACCTTTGCCTCGGCGGCGTCGAGGAGGGCCGCGGCTTCCCGGACCGTCACCCGCATGTCATGCCCCGTCTCGCCGGGAGGCGGACGCCGTCAGGCGCTCCTCGGCTTCGCGGATCGCGGCGATCACCTCGCCGGCGCTGCCGCACCGGGTGATGCGGCCGATCAGGGCGGGGTTGCCGAACAGCTTGACGGCGCGTGAGATCGTGAGGAGGTATCCCTGCACGGTCCGCGCGAGAATGACGACGATGACGCGCGGCCGGTGGCCGTGCGGGTCGCTGAAACTCACGGGCTCCCGCAGGACCGCGAGAAGGACCTGTTTCTTCGCAAACCCGAAATCGGACGGCGAATTGGGATGGGGGAACGCGGCGTCCTTGACGAGAGCGGTCGAACAGAGCTCCTCCCGCTCGCGGATCGACGAGCAGAGAGCCTCCCGGTCGACTCCGGTGTCCAGCGTCGCGTGCATCACGATCCAGGCGAGCAACTCGTCTCGCGGCAGTTGCGGGACGTCGCGAAAGACGTTCTTCGGGCTCAGGAGCGGGTGGATGTCGATTTCCGACGGAGCGAGCTCTTCCAGGAGCTCCTTCTGTCCTCCGACCTCCACCTTCTTGACCTGCTCGTCGAGCCACGCGTCTATGTCGCGCTTGCGGAACCGCCACTGCGCTCCGACCCGCACGGCCGGCAGGAGATTCCGGTCGAGCATCCGATAGATCGTCTTCTCCGAAACCATCAGGTACTCGGAGAGCTGCCGGATCGTGAGGATGTCCCCCGGCTGGTTCGGCGTCCCGGGATTCTTTGTCTCATCGATGGACAACACTGGTCAATAGGGTACATCGATTCCCTTTGGGGGGCAAGATCGAGCATCTTCGTGCGCACCGCCGCGAACTTCCTGCGGGCCGTTCCGTATACGAGATCGAGGTTTCGCATGTCCAAGAAGCTCAAGTGGATCCTGTCCGCCGCCGGAATCGTCGTCCTCGCCGGAGGGGGCGTCGTTTTCGCTTCCCGTGGCAAAGACAAGGGCAAAGGGCCGGACCAGCCGCCCTTCCGGCTCGGCAAGGTCCAGGCCGAGGATCTTCAGGTCAGCGTCCGGGAGGTCGGCGTCGTCGACCCCGAGACGAAGGTCGACGTGAAATCGGTCGTCTCGGGCCGCGTCGTGTCCCTCAAGGTCCGCGACGGAGCGGTCGTGCATGCCGGCGACGTCCTCGCCGAAGTCGAGCCCGACGTGACCCAGGCCCAGTCCCTCTCCGACGTCCGGGCGGGCGTGACGCAGGCGGAGGTCGCCCTCAAGGACGCGGAGCGCCAGCTCGCCTCCCAGGAACGCCTCTTCAAGGAAGGGCTCATCGGGAGCGAGTCGCTCAAGGACTACGTCACGAAGCGCGACCTCGCCTCCGAGAACGTCAAGGCCGCCCGTCAGCGCTACCAGATCGTCGAGGGGCACGGGATCCCGATCTCCGGCGACGCCGTGACGCAGCGCGCCCGTGTCACGGCCCCGATGTCGGGCGTCGTGATCACGAAGGGCGTCGAGCTGGGCGAGACCGTCACGTCCGGCGTGTCGTCGTTCAATGCCGGGACGGTCCTGTTCACGGTGGCCGACCTCAAGACGCTGCTGATCAAGGTGAACCTCAACGAGGTCGACATCGCGAAGGTCCGGGTCGGCCAGCCCGTGCGGATCACGCTCGACGCCTACCCGCAGAAGAACTTCACGGGCAAGGTGCGCTTCGTCGCCCCGGCGGCCAAGCTCCTCGACAAGATCAAGGTCTTCCCTGTGGAGATCGCGCTCGACGAGCTGGGCGACGCGTACCGCACCGGCATGAGCGCGAACGTCGAGATCCTCGGCGAAAAGAAGGACAAGGCCGTCTCGATCCCCCTCGAGGCCCTGCAGCGCCGCGAGGGCAAGACGGTCGTCTACCGCCTGAAGGACAACCTCGCGCCGAAGCTCATCGCGGACGCGAAGCAGGCCCTGAACGGGCGCGGCAAGTACGTGTGGCTCTCCGACCACTGGAAGGACTACTACGAGGTCGTCCCGGTGACGGCCGGCATCGCGACCCTCGAGCGCGTCGAAGTCCTCTCGGGCCTCAAGGGCACCGAGCAGGTCGCGCTGGAAGACCCGACGAAGAAGAAGGTCGAGAAGGACGACGACTGAGTCGGGGCCGGCCATGCAGAACATCATCGAAACACGCGGCCTCGAGAAGACCTTCGGCTCGAACGGCACGGCGGTCCACGCGCTGCGCGGCATCGACCTCACGGTCGCGCGCGGCGAGTTCGTGGCCCTCGTCGGGCCGTCGGGCTCCGGCAAGTCCACGCTCATGGCGATCATCGGCTGCCTCGACTCGCCGACCGGCGGCACGTACGCGCTCGACGGCGTGAGCGTCGAGGGCCTCTCGGGCACCGCGCTCGCGCGCACCCGCAACGAGAAGATCGGCTTCGTCTTCCAGAGCTACAACCTCCTCCCGAAGGCGTCGATCGTGCGCAACGTCGAGCTCCCGCTCCTCTACGCGGGCCTCGGCCGCAAGGAGCGGCGCCGCCGCGCGCTCGAGCTGCTCGAGAAGGTCGGCATCCCCGAGAAGGCGAACGTCCTCCCGGCCGTGCTTTCGGGCGGACAGCGGCAGCGCGTCGCGATCGCCCGCGCGCTCGCGAACACGCCCGCGCTCCTCCTCGCCGACGAGCCGACGGGCGCCCTCGACTCGAAGACGGGCGAGGAGGTCCTCGGCCTGTTCAAGGAGCTTCACCGGCAGGGCAACACGGTCGTCCTCGTGACGCACGATCCCCACATCGCCGCGCTCGCCGAGCGCAAGGTCGAGCTGCGCGACGGCCTCGTCGTCACCCCCGAGCAGAAGGCGGCCTGATGCTCTCCGGCGCCTTTCGCGAGCGCCTCTTCGAGGCCTGGATCGAGATCCGGGAGAACCTCGGACGCTCGTCACTGCAGGCCATCGGCGTGATCCTCGGCGTCGCGTCGGTCCTCGGGGGCTTCTCGATCTCGGACAGCCAGAGGCGCCGCGCCGACGAGCGCTGGATGAAGCTCGGCGGCATGGACCGCCTCATGGTCCAGCAGGCCACCGCAGTCAAGGACGGCACGCCCACGGCGCTGCAGAACGCGAACCTCGGCCTGCGCAACGAGGACGCCCTGGGGGGCGGCGGGCTGGACACGAAGTCGCTGGACGGCGTCTCGCAGCAGAAGCGCGTCCGCGCGCGCGTGCGCTCGGCGTACGCCGACCAGGACCGTGGCGTGACGGGCATCGACGGCGACTACCTGCCCCTGAACGGCTACGGCGTCGAGAAGGGCCGCGCCTTCTCGGCCGAGGAGCTGTCCGAGGGCCGGGCCGTCGCGCTCCTCGGCGCCGAGGCGGCCGCGACGTTCTTCCCCACCGGCGATCCGGTCGGCCAGTCGATCCGCGTCGGCGACGTGCCGGTCACGGTGGTGGGCATCTTCGGGGAGAAGATCTTTCGCTGGCGGGACAACCAGGGCAACCAGTTCGCGTGGCGCAACCGCGTGATCTGCCTTCCCGCCTCGCTCGTCGCGCGCCGGATGAACGGGGACAAGTGGCAGCGCGTCGACACGGTTTCGTTCCGCATCCGCGACCTGTCCGTCATGGAGAAGTTCAGCGAGGGCCTCGGGGCGCTCCTGCGCGGGAACCACCGCCAGCAGGAGGACTTCCGGATGGACGACATCGCCAAGCGCGTGAGGAAGCGCCAGAGCCAGGGCGACGTCTACAACATCATCTTCATGCTCTCGGGAATCCTGTCGCTCATCGGCGGCGGGATGGTCAACGTGAACATCCAGATGGCGACGCTGAAGGACCGGGTCCGAGAGGTGGGCGTCAAGATGGCGATCGGCGCTTCGGGCCGCGAGATCTTCAAGGGCTTCATGACCGAAGCGCTCCTCGTCACGGGCCTCGGGAGCGCCGTGGGCCTTCTCGGCGGCGTCATCTTCTCGAAGTTCATCACCTCGTTCCTCGAGATCCCGCTCTTCATGAAGCCCGCCAGCTTCGCGTGGGCCTTCTTCCTCGCGACCGCGTTCGGCTTCGTCTTCGCGCTCTATCCCGCGTGGAAGGCCAGCCGCCTCTCTCCGATGGAGGCGCTGCGGTATGAGTAGCGTCGCTCTGCCTCTCGCCGGGGCGCAGCCGGGCGCGGTGCGGCGCCTCTCCTTGGGAGCAAAACTGAACCTCGTCTGGGAAGTCGTCACGGGCGGCCTCGTCGAGCTCTGGTCGCACAAGCTGCGCTCGATCCTCACGCTCACGCTCCTCATGCTCGGCGTCTTCGCGCTCGTCGTCCTCACGTCCGTGCTCGACGGCGTCCTCGACAAGGTCTCGACGGGCTTCTCGGGCATGAGCTGGGACGGCACGGTCGTCATCCAGCCGAAGGAGGCCGAGACGACGGAGGAGCGCCAGCGCTTCGCGATGAGCCCCGGCCTGCGGTACGAGGACCTCACCCGCCTCACGGCGCCGCACCCCGGCGTGATCGCGTACCTGCCGCGCGCGACGAAGTCCGTGCGCGTGCGCACCTCCGGCGGCCCGGAGCGCATCTTCGTCACGGGCCTCACGCCCGACTACGCGCTCCTCATGAACCGGCCGATCGCCTCGGGCCGCGGCCTCACGGAAGACGACCGCAAGCGCCGGAGCACGGTGGCGGTCGTGGGGTCGACGCTCGGCTCCAAGCTCTTCGGCGGCGCGGACCCCGTGGGCCGCGACGTCCTCGTGGAGGGCGTGCCGTTCCGGATCGTCGGCCTGCAGGCCCCGGTCCAGATCTTCAACGAGGAGATTTACCTCGACGCGAACGGGCTGATGATCCCGCTCGAGACGTACATGGACCGCATGGACACGAGCCACAAGCTCAGGTCCCTCGCCGTGAAGCTGCGCCACCGGAGCGACCTCGACGACGTCTCCGCCCTCGTTCTCGGGCGGGCGAAGCAGTCCCACCACGGGATCGAGGACGTCGAGGTCAAGGACCTCGAGGCCGAGGCCGCGAAGTCCTATGCGGGATTCCTGGAGGAGATGCGCGGATGGCGGGTCGTGCTCTCCAGCCTCGCCGCGACGGTCCTCCTCGTCGGCGGCGTGGGCGTCCTGTCCGTGATGCTCATCTCGTTCTCGGACCGCAGGTACGAGATCGGCCTGCGCAAGTCGCTCGGCGCCTCGGACGGCCAGATCCTCGTCCAGTTCCTCCTCGAGGCGCTCGTCCTCGCGGCGATGGGCGCGACCGCCGGCACGCTCGGCGGCGCCGCGCTCTGCCGCGTGCTCTCGCCGAAGTTCCCGTGGGGGCTCGTCGTGAACCCCATGGGGCTCGCGGTCGCCTGGGCCGTCGCCCTCGGCCTCGCGCTCGTCTTCGGCCTCTACCCCGCAATCCGCGCCTCGCGCCTCTCGCCGATGGAGGCGATGCGCTGAGCCGCGGCGCCCGCCGCTAAGATGCGGCGGTGAAAAGCCGGAAGAACGTCCACCCCGCGAACGCCCGCTCCCTGCGGGCGGCCGCGGCGCGGCTCAGGCGCGGCGAGCTCGTCGCGTTTCCGACGGAGACCGTCTACGGACTCGGGGCGAACGCGCTGGACGAGAAGGCGGTCGCGAAGATCTTCGCCAAGAAGGGCCGCCCGGCCGACAACCCGGTGATCGTCCATGTCAGCGATTTGAAGATGCTTAGAAAGGTAACGGGTCCGCCGCCGGCGCTCGCGAAAAAGCTGATCGCGCACTTCTGGCCGGGCCCCCTCACTCTCATACTTTCGAAGAAATCTTCAATCCCCTCTTCGGTCACCGCGGGGCTGAAGACCTTGGCCGTCCGGATGCCGCAGGGCCTCGCGCGCGACCTCGTGCGACTCGCGGGTGTCCCGATTGCCGCGCCCAGCGCGAACCTCTCCGGGCGCCCGAGCCCCACGACGGCCGCGCACGTCGCCGAGGACTTTCCGGACGTCTACGTCCTCGACGGCGGCCCGACGGCGCACGGACTCGAGTCGACGGTTGTCGCGCTGGAGCCTCATCCGGTCGTGCTGAGGCAAGGCGCGCTCAGTGAGGAGATTCTTCGAAAGGTGATTCCCGGGCTGGGGAGATCGGCGAAGCTCGCGAGAAAGGGGGGCGGCGGCGCGCGCCGCGGGCAGCGCGCCGCCGCCCCCTCCCCCGCCGTCAGCCCCGGGACGAAGTACACCCACTACGCGCCGACGAGACCCCTCATTCTCTTTCTAAGAAGATCTTCTCTTCTCTCTTACGCGAAGGCGCATCCGAAGGCGCTCGTTCTTTCGCTGGGCTCCTCGCCCGAGGAAATCGCCCGCAACCTCTTCGCCGCGCTGCGCACGCGACGCAAAGGCACCGAGCTTCTCGTGCTCGCCATCCCCCGCCGCGGCGTCGGCCGCGCGGTCATGGACCGGCTGACGCGCGCGGCGACGCGGATCGTCCCCTAGCCGGAAGCCGCCACGAACGCGCTCGGGAAGCGGGCGAGCATCGCCGTCGCGTGGACGACCTCGCGCAGGTCCACGCACTCGCCGATCTTGTGCGTGTTCTGCTCGATGCCGGGGCCGATCCCGAGCATGGCCGGGTGCTTCACGGCGCCCGAGACGACCCAGCGCTTCCTCTCCGGGACCGCGATCGACGTGTCGTCCTTCGCCACCGGGAAGCCGACGCCGTCCGTGGAGAAGATCCAGCGGTCGACGCGCGGCTCCTTCCGCAAAGTCCCGCGCGCGCCGCCCTCCGCGACGTGCGGCGAGACGACGCCGCGGTACGCCGCGACGGCGGCCTGGATCGCCGGGTGCTCCTCCGGTGTGAGCCAGCCCATGTAGATCTGCGGGTTGTGGAGGATGAAGCCGGTCCACGTCGGCTCGTCGTACGTCGGGACCGTCACGGTGACGGTCAGCCCCGCGGCCCGCGCCGCGGCCACGGCCGTGAGCCCCTCGACGTCGGCGACGGCCTTCTCGGGCGTCTCCCCGATCGTGAGGCGCCGGTCGAAGCGGAAGACGAACCGCTCGGGGACCGCGCAGTCGCTCGGCGTGTCGAGGCGCGCCCACGAGGCCGTGCGCGTGCCGTGGCCGAGGAACGGGTGGTCGAGGAAACCGTCGCGGGCGTCGTAACGCTTCGCGGCCTCCGCGAGGATGGGCCCGGCCCACTCCAGCGGGTTCTTTCCTTCCCACGGCATCGAGCCGTGGCAGGACTTCCCCGTGACGCTCACCTCGATCTGCATCCGGCCGCGCTGGCCGCGGTAGATCCCGAGGGCGCCCTTGGCGGAATCGCCGGTGCCCTCCGTGAGGATCACGGCGTCCGGCACGAGCTCCGGCCCGGCACCCGGCAGGACCCTCTTCACGAGGTACTGCGGCCCGCCGCCGTCGTTGTCCTCCTCGGCGACGGTCGCGTACGAGCGGACGATCGCGCCCTTCAGCGCACCCAGCGGCGCGAGCTCGAGCAGGATCTTCGTCGCGACGACCTGCGTGACGACGCCCGAGAGCTGGTCGGCCCCGCCGCGGCCGAAGACCAGGTGGTCCCACTCCGACGAAGGCGGAAGATGGCCCAGCTCCCCTTCGAGGAAGTCCCGGCGAACGGCGGCAGCGTCGAAGATTCCTTCGAAGGGGTCGATGCCGCCGGTCTTCTCCCTCCAGGCGGATCTCAGGGGACGCACGGTGTCGGAGTGCCCGTCGAAGTACACGACTCTCTTTTCCTTCGAAGGAATCCCGTCCTCCGGATCCTCGACCGTCCAGACGAGGTTGCCGTATCCGTCGAAGTTGACGTCCTCGTTTCGGCGGACCGCGCCCACCTCGATGATCTTCCTCATGAGGTACTCGAGCCTCGGCTTCTCGTGGTTCGAGAGGCCGCAGCTCGGGTCGCCGCCGGCGTCCACGGGCCGGTCCACGTAGTCGGCCGGGATGCGGATGACTTCCCTCAGGATCTCGGCCGCGAGCGGCCGGTAGCGGGCCGCGAGCTCCGCGACCTTCGTGTCGAGCTCGTTCATCGTCTTCGTCTCCTTGTTCACAGGGCCTCCAGCCGGCGGGCCAGGTCCGGGACCTTGGCCGCCGCGAGGAGCGCCATCACGACGTAGACCTTCCAGTTCGCTTCACGGGCGACGTTCACGACGTGCTTCGCCATGACTCCGGGCGAGACCTCCGCCCCGATGTCCGCGGGCAGGCAGTGCATGTAGAGGGCGTCGCCCCCGCGCGTCGCCTTCATCCTCTTCTCGTCGCAGATCCAGTCCTTGTGCCCGGCGTTTCGCGCGAGCGCTTCCTTCTCGATCTCCCCCATCCGCTTCGTGTCGCGCGCGCGGTTCGCGTCGACGCGGGAAAGCATGAGGTCGTAGGGGCCCCAGCTCTTGGGATAGACGACGTCCGCGCCCTCGAACGCCTCGTCCATCGAAGAGACCGTCCGGAAGGTGCCGCCGGAGGACGCGGCGTGTCCGGCCGCGGACGCGAGGCACGGCTCCATGAGGCGGTAGCCCTCCGGGTGCGCGAGCGTCACGTGCGCGCCGAAGCGCGTCATGAGCATGATGAGACCCTGCGGCACCGAGAGCGGCTTCGCGTAGCTGGGCGAGTACGCCCACGACACGGCGATGCGCTTTCCGGCGATGCCCTCCGGGAACTTCTCGCGCAGCCAGCAGAGGTCCGCCAGCGTCTGCGTCGGATGGTCGATGTCGCACTGGAGGTTCACGACGGGCACGCTCCGCGGATCGCCCGTGGCCGCGAGGTAGTCGTCGATGCCCTTCTTCAGGTCGCGCATGAAGGCGTTGCCCTCGCCGAGGATGAGGTCGTGCCGCACGCCGAGCGCGTGCGCGTTCATCCCGAGCATCGCGCCGGTCTCGGCCGCGGTCTCGCCGTGCGAGACCTGGGTCGAGGACCCGTCCACGATGACGGGATGCATGCCGAGCCGTGCCGCGGCGCCCGCCCACGCGGATTTCGTCCGTGTCGAGTTGTCGAAGAACATCGCGTACGCGAGCTCGTGCGGGAGAAGGGGTGTCTTCTTTCCCGCGCGGTCCAGCGCCGCGAAGCGTTCGGCCACGGCGAGAAGCGCGGAGAGCTGGTCCGGCGTGGCGTCGTCGGTCAGAAGGAGGCTCCTGCCCTTCAGGCTCGCGGCGGCGGCGGGGTCGATCGAGGCGGTCGTCGTCATTTCGAAATCTCCAATGCGGTCCTGTCCGGATTCGTCGCGGTCACCCACGAAACGGCGCCCGCCGCGAACAGGCCGGCCGCGAGAGCGCGCAGAGCATGGTAATGGCCCACGGGCACGACGTGCCCCTCGGGCGCGGGCGCCGCGAGAAGACGGGCTTCTTCGGGCGCGGCCGCCTCGCGGGCGGCGAACCGCAGCTCCGCGACGCCGTCCGAGAAGACCGCCGAGCCGTCCGGCCTGGCGACGAGCTCCGCCTCGCGCCCTCCCCAGCGCCCCCGGGCCGCGAGGGAGCCGTCCGCCTCCCGCCGCAGGAAGAAGCCCGGGCGCGGCGCGTCCTCGAGGAAGGAGGCGAGGGACGAGAAGATGCGGGGCTTCTCGATGTACGGACCGCCGTCCTCCGGACAGAAGACGTCGCAGTTCCCGCAGTCGTTGCACGCGTCGGCCCAGTTCGCGATCTGGTGCGGCGACGACTTCGCGCCGCCGAGCGCCAGGGTCTTCTCCGCGGCCGGGACGAGGCGCCCGCCCTCGACGACGAGATCGCGATACGCGATTCTCCGCGGCGGCGCCTCGTACGTGAAGTTGGCGTCGTTCGGGCAGACGGGGACGCACTTGTCGCAGTTGATGCAGTCGAAGAGGTGCAGGTGCGACCCGATCTTCCGCGGCGGCGTGCCCGTCCGGGCCGCCGCGTAGTGCGCGTCGCCGAGGGCGGCGGCCGCCGCCCGGCGGTGATTCAGGAGGGACGCCTCGAGGGCATCGCCGCCTTCGACCCCCGCCCGCTTCCGGATGAAGTCGTCCCGCGTCGCGGCGCCCGCGTCGCGCATCGCGCCCGCGAGGGCCTCGGCCTGACGGTGGAGGCGCTTGTAGCCGCCCGGGCGCAGGAGGTCCGTGCAGCTCGTCACGGGCACGAAGCCGCAGGCAACGACGCCGGCCACGTTTGCCGCGTCCACGCCGGCCGAGAAGGACACCGGGAGGTCCGCGCCCAGCTCCTCGCGGAGTCGCAGTCCCACCGCGAGCGCGAGGACGTGCAGCGGCTCGCCGGACAGATACGCCTCGTCGCCGGGCATGAAGTCGCCCGCGTTGACGACGACGAGCGTGTTCGTGACCTTGAAGCCGAAGCCGAGGCCAAGGCGCGCCGCCTCGGCCGTAAGGTCGCGGGCGATCGCGAGCGCTCCATCCCAGTGGAGGTCCTTCTCGAACGCCGCGCGGCGGAGCGCGATGTGCCCGTAGCCGAGCCGGCCGTGGAGGATCTCCTCGACCTCCCCGTAGCCGAGGAGCGTCGGGTTGAGCTTCACGATCGTGTTGAGGCCCCGCTCGACGAGGAGATGGCGCCCGATCGCGTCGATCTCCTCGGCCGGACAGCCGTGGAACGTCGAGAGCGTGACCGAGTCCGAGAGCCGCGCCGGGCACGGGACGTCGGCGAAGCGCCGCAACGATCCGGGCAGCTCGCGGCGCAGTGCCGCGCGTTCCTCGTCGAGAATCGCGCTCGCGTCACGGATGCCGTCGAAGAACGCGGACATCTTCGGCGACCGGATGCCCTCGAGGTCGTAGCCGACGGAGACGTCGAAGACGACGTCGCGCTCGTTCTCGGGAATGCCGGCGAGCTCGTCGAGGATCGCGACGAGGAGCCGCGCCTTCGCGTACTCGCGCAGCGAGTCCCCGACGGCGAGCTCCTGCGACCACTCCACGTTGAACCCCACGGTCCGCATGTCGATGCACGGGCGCGGAATCACGAGGTGGTCGTTCACCTGCACCGTCTTGAGCTCGAGGATCCGCCCGCCCGCGAGGTACGAGAGCGCGAGGTTCTGCGCGAGCTGCGTCTGAGGGCCGGCGGCGGGACCCAGGGGCGTCGCCGCGCGACGGCCGTGGAATCGCACGGACAGGTCGAGGCCCGGGGCGCCCCGGAAAACGTGGCGGACGGGGAGGTCGTAGACCGACCCCTTCGGAAGCTCCTCCGCCGCGCGGCGCACGAGGACGGAGAGCGGGAGCGGGCGCAGCACGCTCACGCCATCCGCCTCCAGAGCCGCGCCGCTTCTTCGCGCGCGCGGGCGCGGATTCGCTCCGCGTCGACGCGCAGCGGGACCCGGTTGCGCACGACGATTTCCCCGCTCACGACGACGTCGCGGACGTGGCGCGTGCCGAGACCGAAGAGGACGTGCCCCGCGAGGTTCTCGGCCGAGATCGGCGTGGGCGGGTCGTAGTCGAGGACGATCCAGTCGCCCGGCCTCTCTCCGAGTGCCCGGTCGGCGAGGCGCCCGCTGTTCGCGAGAAGGGCGACGGCGTCGATGCCGCCCTCGGGCCCGTAGGCCTCGCGGGCACGCAGGTGCGCGACGCGCGCCTCCGTGAAGAGGTCGGCGTCCATGCCGTCCGTCCCGAGGGCGACGCGCGGGCCCAGCGTCTTCGGGTCCGCGTACCCGACGGCGTTCTGCATGTTGCTGCGCGGGTTGTGGACGATCCAGGAGCCGGCGTTCTTCGCGCGCTCGCGTTCGCCCGCGGACAGGTGCACGCCGTGCACGAGAATCGCGTTCGGCCCGAGGGCGCCGGCCTTCTCGAGACGCTCGAAGGACCCCGCGTCGCAGCGGTCCTCCGCGACGTGCACGTGCAGCCAGCTACCCGTCCGTTCCGCGAGGTCCGCGGCGGAGGCGAGCGTCCCATCCGAGACGGTGAAGCCGGCGTGGAGGCCCACCATCGCGGGCAGGCCGTCCCGGATCGCGCGCTCGCACTCCGCGAGACCTTCGCGGGCGCCCTGCGCTCCGTGGCGGTCCGTCGCGCCGTAGCAGAGCGCGGCCTTCACTCCGACCGAGCGCGCGGCGCGCGCGAGGACGTCGAGCGAGCCCGCGATGAACGACGGGGACTCGTGATGGTCGATAACCGCCGTGACGCCCGAGAGAGCCGCGTCGAGGAGGGCCAGCTCCGCCGAGGCTTCGAGCGATTTCTCGTCGAGCGCCGCGTCGAGCCGCCACCAGACCTTCTCGAGGATCTCGCGGAAGGAGCGCGGCGGCTCGCCGGGACCCGGCATGCCGCGCGCGAGCGCCGAATAGAGATGCGTGTGCGCGACCGCGAGGCCGGGCAGGACGAGGCAGCCCGACGCGTCGAGAGACCGCCGCGGCCCGGCCCCGAGGACGACGTCGCTCTGCTCGACCGCTGGCGGGTCGAGCGTGACGACGGTCCCACCCGCAATCGCAAGCCCCGTCACCAGCCACGCACCTCGCGGAGCCGGCGGTCCACGTCCCCCGCGAGCGCGGCCTGGTCGGCCCACCAGCGCTCGGAGCGCTGGGCGTCGAGCTCGGCCAACGTCTTCCCCTGCTGCTCGACCCACGTGAAGTACTTCAGGTTGTGCCACCGCTCGCGGCTCTCGTGCGTTCCTTCCGCGACCCAGTCCAGCTTCTGCCCGTGGAAGATCGACTCGAGATGCGCCTCGGCCCGATCGCGCGTGAGCGGGCCCGTCGTCTTCTCGAGGCGGCGGAGGACCGACGGGTACCGGTCGAGTCCGTCCGTCGCCACGGTGACGATGGCGTCGCTCTTCCCGAGCCCCAGCCACTTCGCGGTCTTGATCGCCCCGAGGATGTTGCAGACGCCGCTGACGCCGAGAAGCGTGGAGAGCCGGTGCGCGGCTTCCCCGAGCCCGCCCGCTTCGGCGAGGAAGTCGCGTCCGGCGGGCTCGGCGACGAGCTGCAGCCCGAGCAGGCACTCCTGGTCGTCGATCGCCATCACGGCGTCCATGTTTCTGACGTTGTGAATCCAGGTGACGTGCTTGTCGCCGATCCCCTCGATCGCGTGGGCGCCGTAGCCGTTCCGCGAGATCGTCGGGCACTGGATCGGCTCGAGGCCGACGATGCGCGTCCCGAAGCGCGCCTTGAGGAGGTCGCCCGCCGCGATCGTGCCCGAGGAGCCCATGGCCGAGACGAAGGCCGCCGGCCGGCCCGCAGCGAGCACGTCGACGGCCTCGGCCGCGGCCGCGCCCGTGACGTTGTAGTGCCAGCGGTAGTTCGCCATCTCCTCGAACTGGTTCATCACGCGGATCTTCGGGTCCACCCGGAGCCGCTTGCACTCGTCGTAGATCTCCTTGACGTTGCTCTCCGAGCCCGGCGTCTTGATCGCGCGCGCCCCGTAAGCCGCGATCTTCTCGAAGCGCTCGGCGCTCATGTCCTCCGGGAGGATGACGACCGACTCGTAGCCCATGCGCGGGCCCACCCACGACCCGCCGATGCCGTAGTTGCCGGTCGAGGGCCACACGAGCGTCGAATCCCCGGGCGCGACGTCACCCGCGAGCTGGTGCTCCATGAGGACCGAGTACGTGGCCCCCACCTTGTGCGCGCCCGTCGGGAAGTCCTTCGCGTAGAGGAGGACGATCGGCGCCTCGACTCCCGTGAGGGCCTCCGGCAGACGGAGCGCTCGCACGCGACCGTCGGCGTCGTGCCACGTGATGTTGAAGAGGTTGACGGGATCGAGCGGCGCCTCGCGGGCAGCGACATGGGCGCGCTTGCGGACCTCCGCGGGGAGCAGGCCGGGGTCGCGCATTTCGGCGTAGGTCGGGCCGTGAATCATCTTTTCTCCAGTGCGCGCCGGACGGCGTCGAGGTCCGGCGGAATGCGTGTCGGGGGGCCGACGGAGCGCATGGCTCCCCGCGTGTCTTTCAGGCCGTTGCCGGTGGCGACGTGGAGGACCCTCTCCCCGCGCCGAACGAGGCCCTTCTCGAGCGCGGCCTCGAGGCCGGCGAGCGCGGCGACTCCCGTGGGCTCGGCGAAGACGCCCGTCGCGCGGGCGAGACGCGGGATCCACGCGAGGATGGCCTCGTCGCGCGCGGTCACGATGGCGCCGCCCGAGGCGCGCACGGCGCGGAGCGCCTTGATGCCGTTGCGCGGCGCGCCGACGTTGATGGAATCGGCGAGCGTCGCCGCGTCGAGGGATTCGATCCGCTCGTCGCCGCGCGCGAACGTCTTCGCGAGCGGCGCGGCGCCCTCGGCCTGAACGGCGAGGAGGCGCGGCAGCCGGTCGATGACGCCGTGCGTCTTCATCTCGACGAGGCCCTTCCAGATCCCGGCCGTCGTGCAGCCGTCGCCGAGAGCAACGGTCACGACGTCGGGCGGGTTCGCGCGCAGCTGCTCGCCGATTTCGAGGCCGCACGTTTTCTTCCCCTCGACCAGATACGGGTTGATCGCGCAGTTCCTGTTGTACCAGCCGAACTCTTCGACCGCCGCCTGGCAGACCCGGAAAGCGTCCTCGTACGGCCCCTCGACGAGGAAGACCTTCGCTCCGTAGACGAGAAGCTGGGCGACCTTCGCTTCCGGGGCGGAGGCCGGGACGAAGATGAACGCTTTCATCCCCGCCTCGGCGGCAAACCCGGCAAGGGAAGACGCAGCATTGCCGGTCGACGAGCACGTGATCTCGCTGCGCCCGAGCCACCGCGCGCGGAGGACGACGACCGAGCTCGCGCGGTCTTTGAAGGAGGCCGTCGGGTTCCGCCCGTCGTCCTTGACGAGGAGCGCTCCAAGGCCCAGCTCCTTCGCGAGCGCGGGTGCGTCGACGACGGGCGTGAAGCCCACCTGCAGGCGCGGCGGCGGGAGCGCGGCCGCGTCGTCCGGCACCGGCAGGAGCGCCCGGTACCTCCAGAGCGAGAAGTCTGGGTTCGACGCGAGAGCGGCGCGCCCGAACGTCTTCGCCACGCGGTCGTGGTCGTACTCGACGTCGAGGATGCCTTCGATCCCGCAGCGCGGGCACGTGTACTCGACCTCGCCGTGCGCGTAAACGGCCGAGCACAGGACGCACCGGAGACCCGTCACCTTCGGCAGCGCAAGACTCAAGCCGTCACCTCTTCAATGCCCGCGCCGCGGCGGAGTCCTTCATGGGCAGCGTGAACCGGCGGACGCCGTCGAAGGCGAAGAGCGCCCCCGCGACGGCGGGCGCCGTGGGGACGAGACCGATCTCCCCCACGCCCTTCGCGCCGAACGGGCCGTCGGGCTGAGGGTCCTCGACGAGAATGACTTCCACCTCAGGCATGTCCTGCGCCCGGAGGACGCCCACGTCGCGGATGCGGAACGACGTCGGCATGCCGTCTTTGCAGACCATTTCTTCCGTGAGGGCGTAGCCGAGCCCCATGTGGACCGAGCCCTCGATCTGGCCTTCGCAGAGTTTCGGGTTGATCGCGCGCCCCACGTCGTGCGCCGCGACGACCTTCGCGACGCGGCCCTTCTCGTCCAGCACGACGACCTGCGTCGCGAAGCTGAACGCGGAATGGAGCTTCATTGGCTTGCCGGGCGGCGGCTCGTGCCCGAGCTTCGTCGTGTCGTCCACGAGCGTCTCGCCGACGTAGATCGTGCCGGCAAGCTGGGAAAGCGTCTTTCCGGAGTCGAGGTCGGCCTTCAGCTTCTTCGCCGCGTCGACGACGGCACGGCCGCCGAGGTACGTCGCCCGCGAGCCGGTCGTCTGGCCGACTTCCATCGGGAAGCGCGTGTCGACGCGCGCGTGGAAGGCGGACGCCTTGAGGCCGGTCACCTCGCACGCGCACTGGATGAGGACCGTGAGGAGGCCCTGGCCCATCTCCGTGTACCCGTTGTGGATCGTGACGGTGCCGTCGCTTCCGACGACGAGCCGCGCCCGCCCCCACTCCTTCATGCCGTTCCCGATCCCGGTGTTCTTGATTCCGCAGGCGATGCCCGCGCGGCCGCCGCTTGCGTCCCAGACCTTCTTCACGGCGAGAAGCGTCTTCTTGAGACCGACCGAGGCGGTGAGCGTCTGCCCGCAGGACCAGTCGTCGCCCGCCTCCAGCGCGTTCCGCCAGCGGATCTCCCACCGGTCGAGGCCGGCCTTCTCGGCCAGCATGTCGAGCGCGCCCTCCATCGCGAAGTGCGCCTGATTCGCGCCGAAGCCGCGCATGGCGCCGCAGGGCGGGTTGTTCGTGTAGACGGCCAGCGCCTCGACGTCGAGGGTCGGGCACCGGTACGGTCCGGCCGCGTGACCGGCCGCGCGCTCCAGCACCTTGCCTCCGACCGACGCGTACGCGCCCGAATCGCCGAGCATCCGCGCGCGGACGGCCGTGAGCCGCCCCTCCGTGTCGCAGCCGACGCGGTAGTGCATCCGGATCGGGTGCCGCTTCGGGTGGAGGCGCATGGATTCCTCGCGCGAGAGCACGAGACGCACGGGCCGCCCCGTCACACGGGCGAGGAGCGCCGTCTGCGCCTGAACCGACATGTCCTCCTTGCCGCCGAACGCGCCTCCGTTCGGGACGAGGACGACGTGCACGTCTTCCTCGGACAGGCCGAGAAAACCCGCGACCTGGCGCCGGTCGTCGAAGATGCCCTGCCCCTGCGTGTACAGGGTCAGCCGCGCCTTCGGGTTCTGACCCGCGGCGTCGCCCGGCGCGGCGAGACAGGCCTCGGGCTCGAGGTAGAGGTGCTCGATGCGCTGCGTCTGCCACGTGCCTTCGACGACGTGCGCCGAACCGGAAAGCGCCGCATCCGCGTCGCCGAGCTTCACGACGGAGCGCGACAGGAGGTTGCCCTCCGGACCGACGCGCGGCGCGCCCTCGCGCAGCGCTTCCTCGGGATCGGTAACGGGCGGGAGCACGTCGTACGTCACGTCGACGAGCGCCGCCGCGGCGCGGGCCGTGCGCGCGTCCACGGCCGCTACCGCCGCCAGGACGTCGCCGACGTAATGCGTTTCCTCGCCCTCGGCCACGAAGCCCGGCCAGTCGGGGACGATGAGCCCGTAGTGACGCTTTCCGGGAACATCCTTCGCCGTCACGATCGCCATCACGCCCGGGTGCCGCGCCGCGCGGGACGTGTCGATGGCGACGACGCGGGCGCGGGCGTGGGGCGAGAGCGTGAGCGCGCCGTGCAGCATCCCGGGAAACGCGAGGTCCGCGACGAAGGGACGGGTGCCCAGCGCCAGTTCCTCGGCCTCGTACCGGTCGAGGCTCGTGCCGACGCGGCCCGAGTCGTCCGGCGGCTCGAGCGCTTCGCCCCGGCGCAGGCGCGCCGCCGCGTGGAACGCGTCCACGATCTTGACGTAGCCCGTGCAGCGGCAGAGGTGGGGGTCGAGCTTCTTCTGGATCTCCTCGTCCGTCGGGTCGGGGTTCGCGTCGAGGACGCTCTTCATCCGGAGGGCGATTCCCGGAATGCAAAAGCCGCACTGGACGCCCGCCGTGCGCGCGAACGCCTCGCCGTAGACGTGGCGCTCGGCTTCGGGCACGCCCTCGAGCGTCAGCACGTGCTTTCCCGCGGCCGTCCGGGCGGGCACGGCGCACGCGGTCTTCGGGTGGCCGTCCACGAGGACGAGGCACGCGCCGCACTGGCCCTGCGGCGAGCAGCCGTCCTTCGGCGACGTGACGCCGGCGTGGTCGCGGAGCAACTCGAGAAGAGAAGCGTCGGCCGCGACGTCGAAGCCCCGGGCGGCGCCGTTGAGCGTCAGCTCGACGTGCACAGGCCCATTATCCACGCGGAGGCCGGGCGGACGGACCCCCGAGGCGCACGTATGCTCTTCCCGTGACGACGTTGCCCGGAGGCCCATGCTGAACCCGTGGCGGGGCCTCTCCGGCCTCCCCCGCGCTCTCTGGATCCTCGCGGGCGCGTCGCTCGTCAACCGGTCGGGAACGATGTTCCTGCCGTTTCTCGTCCTCTACCTGACGAGCCAGAGGGGATTCACGGCCGGCGCCGCGGGTGTCGTCTTCGCCCTCTTCGGCGCGGGATCGCTCGCCATCGCGCCGGTCGCGGGACGCCTCGCGGACAGGTTCGGAGCCGTCCGGCTGATGCGCGTCGCCCTCGTCGCCTCGGGCGCCCTCCTTCTCCTCGTCCCCTTCGCGCGCGGGATGTCCGCGATCGGCGGCCTCACGCTGCTCATCGCGCTCACCGGCGAGATGTTCCGGCCCGCGAGCCTGAGCGTCGTCTCACACCTCGCGGCGCCCGGCCAGCGCAAGGCCGCATTCGCCCTCCAGCGCCTCGCCGTCAACCTCGGGATGAGCGTCGGGCCCGCCGTGGGCGGCTTCCTCGCCGCGGTTTCGTGGCCCGCGCTCTTCATCGTGGACGGGGTGACGTCGCTCCTCGCCGCGGCCACGCTGATGCTCTTCTTCCCGAAGAACGCGATCCCGCCCGCGGAGCCCTCCTCCGACGTCGGCGCATCGCGCCGCGAAGGCCTGCGCGACCCGGCCCTCGTGTTCTTCCTCGCGGCGCTCGTGCCCGTGTGCATCGTTTTCTTCCAGCACGAGTCGTCGATGTCCGTGTTCCTCGTGCGCGACGTCGGCCTCGCCGTCTGGGTCTTCGGCCTCCTGCACACGGTGAACACGCTCCTGATCGTCTTCCTCGAGGTCCCGCTCAATCTCGCGATGGCCCACTGGCCGCACCGGCGCGCGCTCGTCCTCGGCTCCGTCCTCGTCGCGGCCGGCTTCGGGGCCCTCGCGTGGGCGCGGTCGCTGCCCGCGGTCGTGGCGACCGTCGTCGTCTGGACGTTTGGCGAAATGATCCTCGTCCCCTCGATGTCTTCCTGGGTCGCGGACGTGGCGCCGCCCGACAAGCGCGGCGCCTACATGGGCCTCTACACGATGGCGTTCAGCTTCGCGCTCGTCCTCGGCGGGCCGCTCGGGACGTCGCTTCTCGAACACGGCGGCGGGCGTACGCTCTGGCTCACGATGCTCGCGCTCGGACTCCTCTCGGCCGCGCTCTTCACGCGCGTGAGGGAGCCGCGACGGGAGGCCGCGTGACGGAGACCTGGACGCACCACGAGGGCCCGGTGAACGGCGTCAGTCTCCACTGGGTGGAGCAGGGCGAGGGCCCGCTCGTCGTCCTCCTGCACGGCTTTCCCGAGTTCTGGTTCGCGTGGCGGCACCAGATTCCCGCGCTCGCCGCTGCGGGCTTCCGCGTCGTCGCACCCGACCTGCGCGGGTACAACCTGTCGGAGAAGCCCGCGGGAGTCCGCGCCTACCGGATCGAGGCGCTGCTCGGCGATCTCGAAGGGCTGATCGCTCTCCTCGCGGGCGAGCAGGGCGAGTCGCGCGCCCACGTCGTCGGCCACGACTGGGGTGGCGCGTTCGCGTGGTACGCGCCGCTCTTCATCCCGGAGCGGCTCCTCTCCCTCTCCCTCCTCAACGCCCCGCACCCGCTCGCGTTCCGGCGCGAACTGCGATCCAGCGCCGCGCAGCGGAAGAAGTCGTCGTACGTCTTCCTCTTCCAGCTGCCGTGGATCCCGGAGCGGCGGATCCGCGCGGGAAACTTCGCGATTCTCGAGAAGATGCTCCGGCGCGACCCCGTGAGACCGGGCGCCTTCTCGGACGAGGACGTGCGCCTCTACGTCGAAGCGCTGGCGCGGCCCGGCGCGCTGACCGCCGCCGTGAACTACTACCGGGCCGCCCTGCGTTTCCCGCCACGGGCGCGCGGCCGTGCCTGGCCCGAAGGTCTGAAGACGCTTCTCGTCTGGGGCGAGCGCGACCGCTACCTCGGCCCGGGGCTCCTCGAGGGCCTCGACCGCTGGGTGCCGGACCTCACCATCGAGCGGATTCCCGGCGCGAGCCACTGGGTGCAGGCCGACGCGCCCGAGAGAGTCAACGAGCTCCTCGTCCGGTTCCTGACGGGCGTCACGCCCTCGCGAAGTCGATGAACCCGCGCTCGACGTCGGTCGAGACGAGCTTCACGCGCACCTTGTCGCCGACCTCGAGCCCCTCCTCGCCGCGGACGACCCGGCCCTCGACCGGCGGCGCGAAGATGCGGACCCACGTGCCCTTCTCGGAAGCGCCCGTCACGACTCCGTCGAAACGCTCGCCGATCCGGTGCTGCAGGAGCAGCGCGGCCGCGGCCTTGCGAACGAGGCGTTCGACCTTGTTCGCGGCGTCCTCCTGGTCCGTGCAGTGCCGCGCAAGGCTCGCGAGCTCGCCGTTCGCGTACGGGCTCGGCCGCCCCGCGAGCGCGGCCTTCAGGAGCCGCTGCGTGATGACGTCCGGGTAGCGGCGGTTCGGCGCCGTCGAATGCGTGTAGTCGCGCACCGCGAGGCCGAAGTGCCCGATGGGCGTCTGGCCCGGCAGCTCGAGGACGTACTCGCCCGCGCCCATGAGCTTGACGATGACGAGGGACAGGTCCGGAAAGCGCACCGGGTCTTTCGCCCGCTGCTCCTTGAGGAACGCTTCGAGAGCCCTCGAGTCCGGCTCCGGCGGCAGCGTGAACCCTTGGCCCGAGGCGACCGTCACGATCCTCAGCCAGCGCTCGGGCGAGCGCACGATGCGGCGCAGCGACGGCGAGCCCTTCGACTCGAGGAAGCGCGCGGTCACGCCGTTGGCCGCGATCATGAAGTCCTCGATGAGCTGGCGCGGCTCGTTCTGCTGGTCGACCTTGAGGTCCGTGATCGTCTCGCCGTCGAAGACCGCACGCGCCTCGATCGTCTCGAGGTCGAGCGCCCCCTCCTCGTAACGGCGGGCCCGCAGCTTCTGCGCGGCCGTCTCCTGGAGGCGGACCTGCGCGTCGACGCCCGGGACCTTCGCCATCGCCTCCGGCATCGGGCCCCGCCCGTCGCGCCAGGCGTCGACGGAGTCGTACGCAAGCTTGGATTTGTTGCGGACGACGGCGCGATACACCGCCGTGCCGTGCGGCGCACCGCCGCCGTCCACGACGAACTCGATGACGACGGCCAGCCGGTCCTCGTCCGGGTTCAGGGACGTGAGGTCCGTCGAGAGTTTCTCCGGGAGCATCGGGAAGACGCCGCCCGCGGTGTAAACGGACGTCGTGTTGTGCGCGGCCCGCTCGTCGAGCGGCGTTCCCTTCTTCACGAGCGCGTCGACGTCCGCGATCGCGACGAGAACCCTGATCTCGCCGTTCGGGAGGGCCTCGGCCACCGACAGCTGGTCGAGGTCGCGGCTGTCGTCGTTGTCGATCGAGGCCCAGAGGAGGGACCTGAGGTCGCGCAGCCCGTCGGCATTCGCCGGGGCGGGAGCCGTGATCGCCCCAAGCTGGTCGAGGGCGGACGTCGGGAAATCCGGCGCGAGACCTTTTTCCCGCATGGCGCGGCGAGCGATTTCGTGGAGGTCGGAACGGTTGCGGCGCGACCGGTCGTTCATGGGGCGATCTTGCCACGCGCCGAAACCCCGGCGGCGCCCGTGGCGTACAACTCCCGATGAAGCTCGCCTTTGCCGCCCTCGCTCTCGCCCTCGCCCTCCCCGCCTCGGCGGAGGACGCCCGGGTCGCCCCCATCAAGGCCGCCCTCAAGGCCGAGAGGTGGGACGCGGCCGTCGAGGCCGGCGAGAAGCTGGTCAAGGAGGCGCCCGAGAGTTCTGAGGCGCAGATGTGGCTCGGCCGGGCTTACGGCCAGAAGGCTCTCAAGGCGTCGCTCTTCTCGCAGATGGGCTGGGCGAAGAAGTGCAAGGCGTCGTTCGAGAAGGCCGTCGCGCTCGACCCGAAGGACGTCGACGCCCGCGTGGATCTCCTCCAGTACTACGCGAATGCGCCCGGCATCGCGGGCGGCGGCATCGACAAGGCGCGCGCGCAGCAGAAGGCGCTCGACGGGCTCGACCCCGTGCGCGGCGCGCAGATGAACGGCTTCATCCTCCTGAAAGAGAAAAAGCCGGCCGAGGCCGAGGCCGAGTACCGGCGCGCCGTCTCGCTGGCGCCGGAGAACGGCTCGGCGCACTGGCGCCTCGGCCGCGTCCTCGAGCGCGGGGGCAAGAAGGACGAGGCGAAGGCCTCCTACAAGGAAGCCCTTCGCCTCGACCCGACGCTCGAGGGCGCGAAGAAGGACCTCGAGCGTCTCGGCGGCTGACTACTTCCGAAGCGCCGCCTGCGCCGCCGCGAGGCGCGCGATCGGGATGCGGAACGGGGAGCACGACACGTAGTCGAGGCCCGTCCGGTGGAAGAACTCGACGCTCGACGGGTCGCCGCCGTGCTCGCCGCAGATCCCGACCTTGAGGCCGGGGCGCGTCGAGCGGCCGAGCTCGGTTCCCATCTTCACGAGCTTGCCGACGCCGCCCTGGTCCAGCTTCTCGAACGGGTCGGACGGCAGGATCTCGCGCCGCACGTAGTCCGGCAGGAACTTGCCGGCGTCGTCGCGCGAAAGCCCGAACGTCGTCTGCGTGAGGTCGTTCGTCCCGAAGCTGAAGAACTCGGCCTCGCGGGCGATCTCGTCGGCCGTCACGGCCGCGCGCGGCAGCTCGATCATCGTCCCGACGAGGAAGTCCACCGTCACGCCCTCGGCCTCGAAGACCTTCTTCGCGACGTCGCGCACGACCTTCACCTGGTCGGCGAGCTCGTGCACGTGCGAGACGAGCGGGATCATGATCTCCGGCTTCACCTCGATCCCTTCCTTCTTGACGCGGCAGGCGGCCTCGAGGATGGCGCGCGTCTGCATCCGCGTGATCTCGGGGAACGTGATGCCGAGGCGGCATCCCCGGTGGCCGAGCATCGGGTTCATCTCGGAGAGGTCGGCGACCTTGCGCGCGATGAGGCGCGGGTCGACGCCCGTCTGGCGCGCGACGGACTCGCGCTCCTTTTCGCCGTGCGGGAGGAACTCGTGGAGCGGCGGGTCGAGCGTGCGGATCGTGACCGGCCGCGGGCCCATCGCCCGGAACAGGCCGATGAAGTCCTCGCGCTGCATCGGGAGGATCTTGTCGAGCGCGCGCTCGCGGTCCTCCGTCTTGTCCGCGAGGATCATCTCGCGCACGGCGGTGATGCGCTCGCCGCCGAAGAACATGTGCTCCGTGCGGCAGAGGCCGATGCCCTCGGCGCCGAACGCGACGGCGTTCAGGGCCTGGTCGGGCTGGTCGGCGTTCGCGCGCACCTTCAGGCGGCGCGCCTTGTCGGCCCACTCCATGAGCGTCGCGAAGCGGCGGTACACCTCGCTCTTCGCGGGATCGAGCGTCTTGTCGAGGAGGACCTGGAGGACTTCCGACGCCTTCGTCGCGATGCGGCCCTCGAGGACCTCGCCGGTCGAGCCGTCGATCGACACCCAGTCGCCCTCGTGGACCATCTTCGGGTCGCCCGACTTCTGCGTGACGATCATCTGCCCCGTCTGGTGCTCGATGCGCAGGACCTCGCACCCGACGATGCAGACCTTGCCCATCTGCCGCGCGACGAGCGCCGCGTGCGACGTCATGCCGCCGCGCGCCGTGAGGATGCCCTCGGCCGCGTTCATGCCCTTGATGTCCTCGGGGCTCGTCTCCTCGCGCACGAGAAGCACCTTCTCGCCGCGCTCGGCCCACTCGAAGGCGTCGTGCGCCGTGAAGACGACGCGGCCCGTCGCCGCGCCGGGGCCCGCGTTGAGCCCCTTGGCGAGGAGACGGCCTCCGGCGAGCGCTTCGTTCTTCGCGGCCGGGTCGAAGATCGGGCGCAGGAGCTGGTTCAGCGAGTCGGGGTTCACGCGCAGGACGGCCTGCTCGGGCGTGATGCGCTTCTCCTCGACCATCTCGACGGCGATGCGCACCTCGGCGAAGCCGGTGCGCTTGCCGGTGCGCGTCTGCAGCATCCAGAGCTTGCCGCGCTCGACCGTGAACTCGATGTCCTGCATGTCGCCGTAGTGGTCCTCGAGCGTCTTGCGGATGCCGAGGAGCTGCTTGTAGATCTCGGGCATCTTGGCGTCGAGCGTGGCGATCTTCTGCGGCGTCCTCACGCCGGCGACGACGTCCTCGCCCTGCGCGTTGATGAGGTACTCGCCGTAGAAGATGTTCTCGCCGGTGGACGGGTCGCGCGTGAAGGCGACGCCGGTGCCGCAGTCCTCGCCGAGGTTGCCGAAGACCATCGACTGCACGTTCACGGCCGTGCCCCAGCTCTCGGGGATTCCGTTGAGGTGCCGGTAGACGATCGCGCGCTCGTTCATCCACGAGCCGAACACGGCGCCGATCGCGCCCCAGAGCTGCTCCATCGGGTCGTCGGGGAACGTCTGGCCGGTGCGGTAGAAGATCTCGGCCTTGAAGTCGCGAACGAGCTCCTGCAGCGCCGTCACCGAGAGCTCCGTGTCGAGCGTGACCTTGTAGGCGATCTTCTTCTTCTCGAGGATCACCTCGAAGGGGTCGCGCTCACGCTTGTCAAGGGGTTTGAGGTTCAGGACGACGTCGCCGTACATCGCGACGAACCGGCGGTAGCAGTCCCAGGCGAAGCGGGGATTTCCGGAGACTTGCGCCAGACCTTCGACCGTCTTGTCGTTGAGGCCGAGGTTCAGGATCGTGTCCATCATCCCCGGCATCGAGGCCCGGGCGCCGGAGCGCACGGAGACCGTCAGGGGGTTCTTCGGGTCGCCGAACTTCCGCCCCAGCGCCTTTTCGATACCCGCCAGGTGCTCGGCGACCTCGTCGCGCAAACCACTGGGGTAGCTCTGGTTGTTGGCGTAATAGTGGGTGCAGACCTCGGTCGTCATCGTGAAGCCGGGGGGGACGGGCAGGCCCAGCCGGGCCATCTCGGCCAGGTTCGCTCCCTTGCCGCCGAGGAGGTCTTTCTGGTCGCCTTTGCCCTCGGCCACACCCGCGCCGAAGGCGTATACGTGCTTGAGACCCACCATTGCCGTCGACTTCGTCGTCGCCATACCGTCGCCCTCTGTCCCGGGCAGGTTTCCCGGGACCCGAGGGTGCCCGGTGCGAACCGAATCGCGCTTTTGACCCGCGCCGGATTCCGGGTTTAGCATAAGCCCCTGTTCGCGGTAGAGCATTGATGCAGACGAAGGTCGAAGGCCTCGCGCCCCTCGAAGGGTGGGATCGGCGTCCCAAGCCGTCCTCGCCGGAGATGGAGCTGCCGGCGCGTCCCGTCTGGGACTGGGCAGAGCTCAACGCGAAGTTCCGCCCGCGCCTCGTCGCGGCCGGCGTCATCCGGTTCGGCCTCTCCGAGGACGACTGCGAGGCCGCCGCGCAGCGCGTCTTCCTCAAAGCGCTCGCGATGAACCCGCGCGTCCGCGACCCGAAGGCGTTCCTCAGGGCCGCGTTCCTCGAGCAGTGCTACCGCCTGCTCGCCCCGGAGCTCCCGTGAAGCGCGACGAGATCTTCGAAGCGCTCGTGGACTCCGAGATCGAGCCGGCGGTTCCGCGGGCCGAGTTCGGGCGGACGCTTCCGTTCGTAAGGACGCGCGTCCCGCTGGAAGACATCTACCGGTTCTCGGTCGACGCCGAGAAGCCCGCCGAGCTGGTCCTCAAGGCCGCGCGCTCCGGACCCGACGAGCTCGCCGCCGCGATGCGCGCGCTCGACGGCAAGCCCTACCGCGGCTTCGCGCTGCTGTATGCGGCGCAGAAGGGCGGACCGCTCGTCGCCATCGATCCGCGCAAGGCCCTCGCTCTCGCCAGGGCAGTTCAGACCGAGGCAAACTCGCTCGCCGAGGCAAACCGTGATGCTCGGGCCACGACTCCGGCTCCGCGCCAGGCGGTACAGGCCGAGTCCCATCTCCTCGAATCGCAGGCACTTCTCATCATGGGCGACCCGACGGCCGCCCGCAGCGCTGTCACTTCTGCAAGGCCTCTATTCGTCGAAGCCGGCGACCTCGGCTTCGGGGCGGCGCTCTGCGACTACTACGAGGGTGACGCCGCGACGTTCGGCCGCGACTACAAGGCGGCCGAAGGGCTGATCCGGTCCGCCCTGAAGACCTTTGAAGAATTCGGTCAGGACCATTTCCTCGCCAAGTCGGAAGCGGCGATCGGAACCATCCTCGAGAACCACGGCGACTACGCCGAGGCCCTTCCGTATTTCGATCGGGCGATCGTCCACTTCGACCCGGAGAAAGATGCCCGGGCGTTGACAGCCACACTCAACAACCGGGGAAACTCGCTTGCGCGCCTCTCCCGCTTTGACGAGGCCCGGGCGAGCTACGCGAAGGCTCTCACCCTCGCTCTTCGGAACAACTTCGCGACTCACCTTCGATACATCCGGAGCGGCCTTGCCGAGCTCGACTTCCTGCGCGGCCAGTACACGCGCGCGCTCCGGGCCTTCCGCGAGATTGCGGCGGAGTCCGCCACCAACGGTTCCGCCACCGACGTCCTCTTCGCCCGCCTCTACGTCGCGGAGTGCCTCGGCCGGACGGGACAGTTCGACGCAATGGCCGCTGAAGTCGACGCGCTGCGCCGCGACCGCAAGCAGACGGTCTTCAGCCCCTCGCCCGCTCTCGGCGAGCTCTTCGTCTGCCTAGACCAGGGCACGATCGACGCCGACCTCGTCGCGCACGTGCGCGAGTACATGCAGGACGAGGAGAACGGCATCGAGCGCACGTACCAGCCCCTGCGCCTCGTGGGTTGATCCCGCACAGACGCGATCTCATCCCCTTTTTCTGAGCATTTCTTTGGCCGCCTTCGGGCGGCTGAGGCCTTTTTGACAGCCGGGGGGGTCAAAGGGCCGTGTCCCGTCTGTCTTAGTGAGTGAAGGCAGGAGAGCTGTCCTGCCGCGGGGTACCAAGGACAGAGGAGGACACATGGACTTCATCTTCTTTCTCATCGAATTCTTCAGATCGTTGCCCATCCCCGGCTAACGCCGCCGGGGGCCCACCAAAGGAGTCACGACATGTTGAACGCACAACTGCCGAAGGAAGAGCCGGCCGGTGATGTCACCCTGTCGCTGACGCTTCACGCGCCGCACCCGATCCTCGTCTCGAGCACGGACGAGCCGGGCAAGGTTCTGCTGCACCTCGAATTCCGGAACAAGGCCCAGCAGCCGTGGGAGGGGAGCACCGAAACGGGTCCCCTCCTCGAGCTGGTCCTTCTGGACTCCGAGGGCCGCGAGCGCGCCCGGCAGACGCGGCAGTGCCGGATGCTCGCTTATCCCACCCGCCTGGAGCCCGGCAGGGGGTTCAACCTCCCCCTCTACGTTCCCCTGCCCGGGCTCTCTTCTTCGGGCGAGGACTTCCGCGTCGAGATCCGCATGATCCCCGGCCGCGAGCTTCTGACCGGCCACCTGCGCATCCAGCCGCGCTGAGGAGGACGTCATGGCAGCCGTCGTGAACACCGCGGACGAACACGTGCCCTTCGACGAGACGGCGGTGACGCGCAGCCGCCACAAGTGCTACTTCTGCGACGTGCACCGTTCCGACGAGTGGAAGTTCATCGCGCGGCTGAACGCATTCATCTGCAAGACCTGCCAGGATCGCATCGAGGCCAGGCTCGCCGACGAGCGGAAGACGGGCTGAGCCCAACGCCTCGCGAGGCCTGCGCCCTGTAACGAGACGCGTTCTTAGTAGGCCATTTGCACCATGGCCGCGCGGGGACCACCTCCACTAGCCTCCGGTTCCATGTACAGGATCGTCCGCCGGCAGCAGTTCTCGGACACGACCTTCCTCTGGGACGTCCACGCCCCCGACGTCGCGAAGGCCGCCCAGCCGGGCCACTTCGTGATGGTTCGGCTGCGCGAGGGCGGCGAGCGCATCCCGCTGACCGTGGCGGACTTCGACCGCGAGTGGGGGACCATCACGATGGTCGTCCAGGCCGTCGGCAAGACCACCAAGGAGATGCTCCAGGACTACGCCGAGGGCGACACCTTCCTCGACTTCGTCGGGCCGCTCGGCCTCCCCTGCCACGTCGAGAAGGCGGGCCACGTCGTCCTCGTGGGCGGCGGCCTCGGCGTCGCCCCCGTCTTCCCGCAGCTCCGCGCCTTCAAGGAGGCCGGGAACCGGATCACGGGGATCATCGGCTTCCGCTCGAAGGAGCTCGTGTTCTGGGAAGCGAAGTTCCGGGAGTTCTGCGACGAGCTCATCGTCTGCACGGACGACGGCTCGTACGGCCGCCCGGGATTCGTGACGGCCGCGCTCAAGGACGTCCTCGAGAAGGAGAAAGTCGACGAGGTCGTCGCGATCGGGCCGCTCCCGATGATGCGCGCCTGCTGCGACACGAGCCGGCCGTTCGGCGTCAAGACGATGGTGAGCCTGAACGCGATCATGGTGGACGGCACCGGGATGTGCGGTTCGTGCCGCGTCACGGTCGACGGCAAGGTGAAGTTCGCCTGCGTCGAGGGCCCGGACTTCGACGGCCACCTCGTGGACTTCAAGGAGCTCGCGTTCCGGCAGAGCCGCTTCAAGACGCAGGAAGTCGAGGCCCAGAAGGACTTCGACAAGGTCTGCTCGTACGACGAGCAGCTCTTCGAGCTCGAGAAGCGCAACTGGAAGAAGCTCAAGGAGCTTCCGCCCCACGCCACGAAGATGCCCGAGCGCGACCACGTGGAGCGCTCCGGGAACTTCCTCGAGGTGAATCTCGGCTACCGGATGGTGGACGCCCTGCAGGAGGCCGAGCGCTGCATCCAGTGCGTACGACCGTCGTGCATCGAGGGCTGCCCCGTCAACATCGACATCCCCCGCTTCATACGGCACATCCTCATCCGCGACCTCCCGGGCGCGCTCTCGGCGATCCAGGAGAGCAACCTCTTCGCCTCGATCTGCGGGCGCGTCTGCCCGCAGGAGAGCCAGTGCGAGGCGCAGTGCATCCTCGTGAAGGGCAAGATGGAGTCCGTCGCGATCGGGCGCCTCGAGCGCTTCGTGGGCGACAACGCGCCGGCCTTCGTCATGGGCAAGCCGGCGAACGCCGGCAAGCTCGGCAAGGTCGCGATCGTGGGCTCGGGCCCCGCGGGCCTCGCCTGCGCGGGCGACCTCGCGAAGGCGGGCGCCGAGGTCACGATCTACGAGGCGCTGCACGTCATCGGCGGCGTCCTGAAGTACGGCATCCCGTCCTTCCGCCTGCCGAGGACGACGATCGACCGCGAGGTGAAGAACCTCGAGTCGATGGGCGTGAAGTTCGAGACGAACAAGGTCATCGGCAAGACGTTCACGATCCCGCAGCTCCAGACGGAGATGGGCTACGACGCCGTCTTCATCGGGACGGGCGCGGGCGCGCCGAGCTTCCTCGGCATCCCCGGCGAGTTCGCGGGCGCCGTCTACAGCGCGAACGAGTTCCTGACACGCGTGAACCTGATGGGCGGCGACCGCTTCCCGTACGAGGACACGCCGGTGACGCCCGGCCGCCGGGTCGTCGTCCTCGGCGCGGGCAACACCGCGATGGACTGCCTGCGCGTCTCGCGCCGCCTCGGCGCGGCCGACGTCAAGTGCGTCTACCGCCGCACGGAAGCCGAGGCCCCGGCTCGCATCGAGGAGATCCGCCACGCCAAGGAGGAGGGGATCACCTTCCACTGGCTGCGGAGCCCGCTCCGGATCGAGACGAACGAGGCCGGCGACGTCAAGGCCATCGTGACGCAGGTCATGGAGCTCGGGCCGCCGGACAAGTCCGGCCGCCGCAGGCCCGTGCCCGTCGAGGGCGAGACCGAGACGTACCTCTGCGACACGGTCATCTACGCGCTCGGCACGAAGGCGAACCCCGTCATCGCGCGCTCGACGCCCGGCCTCGAGACGCGGGACGAGGGCTACATCAACGCGGACCCGAAGACACAGGCCGCGAACCTGCCCGGCGTCTTCGCGGGCGGCGACATCGTGACCGGCGGCGCGACCGTCATCCTCGCGCTCGGCGCCGGCCGCCGGGCGGCGAAGGCGATCGTGAAGTACCTCGAGACGAAGCAGTGGCCCGTCGTCCTCGCCGACGAGCCGGCTCCGGCCCCGAAGAAGGCGAAGACGTCCGAGGAGATGGAAGCCGTGAAAGTCTGCTCGAAGTGCCACCAGCCCCTCGAAGGCGACGAAGAGTACGTCTGCTGTGCGGGCCTGACGCTCACGTGGACGTGCGACGGCTGCCAGAAAGTCTACGAAGGCTTTGCGTTCCCGTACGGCCTCTGCCCCGCCTGCGGCGGCACGCTCTCGCATGGGCACGACGTGAAGCTCGACAACGAGCGGGCCGTCGAGGCCCTCCGGCAGGCGTTCGAGATCGAGCTCGGCGGCCTCGCGTTTTACGCGCGCGGCGCCGAGACGACGCAGGACCCCGCCCTCAAGGCGCTCTTCACGAGCCTCTCCGTCATGGAGCGCGGCCACATGGAGACGCTCTCGCGCCGTTACCACGTGCCCGAGCCGGACACGGCCGCTCCGGGCCTCTCGGCCGCGCGCGTCGCCGTCTACGCGGAAGCCGGAAACAAGACCGAGACCGGCGAGGACCTCCTGAAGCTCGCCGTCCACCTCGAGCGGCGCGCCCGGAACTTCTTCCTCGAGAGGGGCCGCGAGCTCGAGCCCGGCTCGGCCGAATGGAAGCTCTACCGCGAGATGGAGGCCGAGGAGCGCGAGCACACCGACCTGCTCACGACGGCGCTCGTGCGCTACGCGGCCGGCAAGCCCGTCCTCGTCTGATTACTTCCGGCGGAGCGCCTCGAGCGCTCCGCCCTTCCTCAGCTTCCACGCGCCCTTCGGGACGTCGCCGAGGTCCTGCGTCGTGCCGTCGGGCCACTTCACCGTGACGCGCGCGGACGCGGCCGCCCCGAGGCCGAAGTGCAGCGGGAGCCACGAACCGCTCGCGTACGACGGCGCGACGTAGAACTCCTTCATCTTCGTGCCGGCGGTCACGCGCGTCCCGAGGACGGTCTTCCGGTCCGCGCCGGCCACCGGGAGGATTTCCAGGGCGTTGCCTCCGGGTGCGGCGTTGCGGAGGACGATCGCCGCGACGTCGATCGGGTTGAAGACGAGGTCTTCCTTCCCGTCGCCATCGAGATCCCCGGCCGAGAGTCCGCGCCCGACGATCACGAGGCGCCCGAGGTCGCCGGACTCGGCCGAGACGTCCCGGAACGTCATCGTCCCGGGGGCGCTCTCGTTGTGGAAGAGGAACTGCCGCTGGGCGTAGCTCTTCTCCCCCACCGCGAAGTTCTTCGCCTTCGGGTTGAACCAGCCGCCGACGACCGTGAAGAAGCGCGAGAGGATCTGGCCGCTGGTGACGGCGAGATCGTCCTTGCCGTCGTTGTCCCAGTCGAGCGCCACGGTTCCCCACTTCGAGAGCGGCAGGACGGGGTCGTGGTCGCCGCCGAACGCCTCGCGCTCGCTCTCGGCGAACGTCGCGCCCTCGACGTTGCGGTAGAGCGTGTTCGGCTCGTTCGCGTAGTTCGTGACGTAGAGATCGGGGCGGCCGTCGCCGTCGAAGTCCGCCGCGACGAGGCCCATGCCGCTGCGCGTCTTCCGCCCGAACGCCGTGACGCTGCCTTCCTCGGGGAAGCCCGTGCCCGTCTCGTCCGACACGTCGCGGAAGACGCCGCCGCCCTCGTTGTGAAAGAGGGTGTTCCGCCACTGGTCGTTCGCCACGTAGAAGTCGGCCTTCCCGTCGCCGTCGTAGTCGAGCGCGACCGCGCCGATCGTCTTACTGCCCGGGTCGCGCGTGCCGCTCGCGTCCGTCACGTCCGCGAACTTCCAGCCGCCGAGGTTTCGGAGCATCTGGTTGTCCTGGCCCTTGTACTCGTCGGGCGTCATGAAGGACGTCGCGGGCGCCTTCGACTCGCGCAGCGAGTCCGTCTCGAGGTAGTTGCCGAGGTAGACGTCCGGCAGCCCGTCGCCGTCGATGTCGAGCGCCATGAGGCCGATCGTGAACTTCCCGCCCTCGAGGCCCGTCGACTCCATCTTCTGGAACGTGCCGTCGCCCTTGTTGCGGTAGACGAGGTTCGGGTCGCCCGCGTTCCCGATGACGAGATCGGGGAATCCGTCGCTGTCGAGGTCGGCCCACATCGCGGTGACGCCCCAGCCGCATGCGACGACGCCCGATTTCTCCGTGACGTCCTCGAACGTGCCGTTTCGGAGGCTGCGGAAGATGCGCGTGCAGTCCTTGAGCTCCTGCGTCTTCCCGTGCTTGCGCCACTTCGAGCCGCTCTTCACCTGCTGGACGAGGACGAGATCCAGCCAGCCGTCGCCGTCGAAGTCGGCCAGCGCGGCGCCGCCCCCCATCGTCGGGATGAGCTTGCCGTCCGTGATGTCGCCGTGGAACCGGAACTTCACGCCCGAGGCCTTCGTCACGTCCGTGAAGAGGCCGCCCGTGACGTTCTTCCGGACGGAGGGCTCCCCGGGAAAGAAGATCGAGCAGGCGACGAGAAGCGCGAGGGCGACGGCGACGGCCGCGATCGCAGCAATGCGGAACAGCTTCACGGCCACGCTCACCGGGCCGGAGTATAGGAGTCAGCGCTCGGCGACGCGGGGCGCGGCGAGGTTGGACGGCTTCGGCGAGACGCCGTCTCGATCGACGAGCTCGACGCGCTCGAGGGAGGGGACAGTGAATGTCCCGACGATCTCGGAGGTGAAGCTTCCTTTCGTCGTCGCGCGCGGCGTCGTCAGCGAAAACGTGCCCTCCGGGAGCAACGCGGCGCCGCGCAGATCGAGCGAGGCGGCCGACCCATCGGGGCCGAGGCCGTTCGCCTCGAGCGCCGCGCGAAGGACCTGGTAGGGGAACGGAACCCCGCCGCGCACGACGACGTAGTCGTAGTCTGCGGCGGCCCGCCCGGACTCGTTCCGCACGGTCAGGCCCGCGAACCCGGAAGGCCGGCGCAGTGTCACGGGAAGCCGGCAGTCCTCGGGACGGTCGCACGAGGACGGCGAAGGGACGAAAGCCTGCGCGATCGCGCTTCCGCGAGACACCACGAAAATCGGCCGGCCGCCGACCTTCTCCCCTTCGAGGCGGATCTCGCCCTCCAGACTCGAAGGACCGAGTCGGGTCACGGCGCCGGCCATTCCGATCCCCATGTAGGACTCGAGGGGCCCGACGAGCGCGACGGCGCGCGCACCCTCAACGGGCCGGCCGCTTTCGTCCGAGACGGCGAGGACGATTTCCTTCGAAGGATCGAGAAACGTCTCGACCTGCTTCACCTGGTCCCGCACGATCGCGACGGTCCCGAGGTCCTTCGAATAGTGGCCCTTGCACGTCACGTTCGCACGAACGGTGCCGCCCGCGAGCGAGTACTCGCGTGCAATTCCCTTCTCGTCCGTCGTGAGCTGCGACCCGCGGTAGGACGTCTCGCCGTCCTTCGCCCATTCCACCTGAATCGCACAGCCCCTCAAAGGCTGTCCCGAGCGAGCGTCGCGAACGGTGACCTCGAGAGCGGTCGCGTCCAGCTCGATCACGATGTCCTCGACGGTGCGGGCCGCCTCGTCGAGCTTGACCTGCTTGGGAAACGCCGCGACCGCGTGGGGATCCTCCGACTCCGCCTTCAGGCCGATCGCGTTCCCGGCTCGCGAGATCACCTTCAGCTCGAAGGATCCGTCGGCTGCTGACGCGGTCTCGGCGCCGACACCCTCCCCGACCCCGTTCACGAACTCCATCGAGGTGACGCGAGCGGGGCGCGGAGTGCCGTCGTGGAGGCGCGTCGTCCCGCGGAGGGTCCACTCTCCGAGCAGCAACTCGACGACCAGCGCGGGCAGGTCGCCGTCGGGAGCGACCGCGACGGTCTGGCGCGTCGAGCCGAAACCGGGGGCGGCGAGAGAGACGTTGTAGAAGCCTCCCTCGATCCGCGGGAACCGGGCGCGCCCCTCGTCGTCCAGGCGCTGCGTCGTTCCCTCCATCGGATTGCAGTTCGATCGCACGCGCTGAACGCGGCAGCGCGCGAGCGTCACCTCGGGCCGCGCCTCGCCACGCCTTCGGGCGAGTCCCGACACCCGCACCTCGACGTCCTGGTTCGGGGCAAGGACGACGTCGCGGCGGCCGGCCTCAAAGTTGGCGGGCAGCTTGAGCGTGCCCGTCCGGAAGCCCGGCGCGCCGATGCGGAGCGTGAGCGGATCGGCGACGGGGAGGAGCCCGAGGTCGAGGAGTCCGTCATCCTTGGACAGTCGCGCGCGCTTTGCGAGTCGTCTCCGCGAACGCCTTCTCGGCCGGGGTCGCCGAGTCGGCGAGACCTTCGCGCCCTTCACTGGCGCCTTCGACGCATCGCGCACGAGGACGACGACCGGGCGAGCCACGGGCGCGGCGGCCGCCACCTGGAGGAGCAGCACGGCGACGAGTGAGTTCATGGAAGGCCTCGCATCCTCGAGTCTGGCATAGGATCGCGCGGCGCGGAGGGAACCACATGGGCGAAAAGGTCAACGTCACACTCAACGGGCAGAAGGTCGACGGGTGGCTCGCGAAGCCGGCGTCCGGCAAGGGACCGGCCGTCGTCGTGATCCAGGAGTGGTGGGGGCTCGTGCCGCACGTCAAGGACGTCACCGAACGCTTCGCGAAGGAGGGCTTCGTCGCCTTCGCGCCCGACCTCTACCACGGGAAGACGACGACCTCGCCCGACGAGGCGGGGCGCCTCCTCATGGAGCTGGACGTCGAGCGCGCGGGCCGGGAGATCGCCGGCGCGGGCGCGTTCCTCCTCCAGCGCGCCGAGTGCGCGTCGAAGAAGTTCGGCATCGTCGGCTTCTGCATGGGCGGCGCGCTCGCCCAGTACGCGGCCACCTCGAATCCGAACGTCGGCGCCGCCGTGAGCTTCTACGGCGGCTTCAAGAAGTGCCCGCTCGACTGGAAGCACCTCGCCTCCCCGCTGCTCCTCCTCTACGGGGGGAAGGACACGGGCGTCCCTGCCTCCGACGCCAAGCCGCTCGAGGAGAAGCTCAAGGCGATGGACAAGGACGTCGAGGCCGTCGTCTACCCGGACTGCGGCCACGCGTTCTTCAACGACTCGCGCGCGAACGTCTACGACCCGAAGGCGTCCGTCGACGCCTGGAAGCGGACGCTGGCGCTCCTCCGCCGGGCTTTGGTCTAGTCCACCCGCCCGGGCGCGACGCCGTCTCTCTAGAATGGGCCCATGGGCGCCGTCGAGCTCCGCACCGTCTGCAACCGCGACTGTCCCGACGCCTGCGGACTGATTGCGACCGTCGAGGACGGAAAGCTCGTCGCCCTCGGCGGCGACCCGGCCCACCCCGTCACGAAGGGCTTCCTCTGCACGCGGACGTCGCGCTTCCCGGAGATGCAGAACGGGCCGCTCCGCCTCACGACCCCGCTGCTCAGGAGGGATGGCGTTCTCGCGCCCGCCACGTGGGAGGAAGCTCTCGGTTTCGTGGCGGACAGGCTCCTCGCCATCCGGAAGGAGTCCGGCCCCGCGGCGATCCTCCATTACCGCTCCGGCGGCTCGCTCGGCCTCCTGAAGTCCGTCGTCGACCTGTTCTTCGAGCTTCTCGGCCCCGTGACCGTCAAGAGCGGGGACATCTGCTCGGGTGCTGGCGACGCGGCGCAAGCGACGGACTTCGGCGAGGAGGAGTCGCACGACGTCTTCGATCTCCTGAACGCGAAGCACGTGATCCTCTGGGGAAAGAACGCGGCCGTCTCGAACGTCCATCTGCAGCCAATCCTGCGTGAGGCGAAGAGGAAAGGCGCGCGCGTCCTCCTCGTGGATCCGATCCGCCACAAGAGCGAGAAGCTCGCCGACCGCGTGATCCTTCCCCGCCCAGGGGGCGACTTCGACCTCGCCATGGGGGTTGCGGCACGTTTGTTCGAGCGTGGGCGGAATCGACTCGGCGGCGCCGTCGTACTGCGACCACTTCGACGCGTTCCGTTCCCTCGCCCTCTCCCGGCCCGCCGGAGAGTGGGCTGCCGCCGCCGGCGTCGACGCCGGCGACGTCGACGTCCTCGCGTCGGCCCTCGCGGACAGGCCCTGCTCGATCCAGGTGGGCTGGGGCATGGGCCGCCGCATGAACGGCTCGGCCATCGTCCGCGCGCTGGATGCGCTCGGCGCCGTGAGCGGCAACCTCGGGATCCCAGGCGGCGGCGTCTCCTTCTACTTCAAGAGGCGCGGGGCGTTCGACACGTCGTTCCTGAAGAAGACCCCCCCGCGCGCGATCCCCGAGCCGCTCCTCGGCGAGGGCATTCTGGCGGCGCAGGATCCGCCCATCCGCGCCGTGTGGATCACCGCCGGCAACCCCGTCTCGATGCTGCCGGACTCGGCCACCGTCGCGAAGGCGCTCGAGTCGCGCGAGCTCGTCGTCGTCGTGGACCCGTTCATGACCGACACGGCGCGACGCGCGACGGTCGTCTTCCCAACGACGACGCTCGTCGAGGACGACGACCTGATGGGCGCCTACGGCAACCACTGGCTGGGCGCCTCGACGCCCGTCGTGCCCCCGCCCCCGGGCGTCCTGACCGACCTCGAGATCGTCCAGGCGCTCGCCCGCGCCATCGACGAGAGGAGCGGGGAAAGAGAAGAGAAGATTTCTTTGAAAGTAAGAGGGACGGCCCGGGAGTGGAAGAAGCGGTTGCTCTCGCGAGTGGAAGCCGCGGGAGTCACGCTGGAGCAGCTCGAGCGGGCCTCGGTCCGAAACCCATTCGCAGAAAGGGTCCTCTTCGAAGATCGCAAATTTGCGACGCCATCCGGCAAGGTGAACCTGATTCACACATTGCCTGTCGTGCCCCCCGAGGAGCCCGGCTATCCCCTCTGGCTTTTCTCGAACTCGACCGAGCAGTCGCAGAGCTCCCAGTGGGCGATCCCCGAGCCGGACCTCCTCCACGCGACGTGCCACCCGTCCGCCGCGCCTCTCTTCGCGGACGGCGAGGTGGTCCGCCTCGAGAGCGCGATCGGCGCGATCCGCGTGCGCCTGCGGTTCGACCCGGCGCAGCGCCCCGACGTCGTGATCGTCCCGAAGGGCGGCAACTACGACCGCGGGAACTGCGCGAACGCGCTCGTGAGGGCGCGCCTCACGGACGCCGGCGAAGGCGCGGCGTATCTCGATTGCCGCGTCCGCTTCGCGAGGGCCTGAGCCGGTAGACTCCGAGGATGCACGTTCGCGCCGCGTTCTTTGTCGCCTCCCTCGCCGCCGCCCTCGTCTCCACCTCCACCCACGCCGAGACCGTCACCGTCTCCGCGAAGCGCCTCCTCGACGTCGAGACCGGCCGGTTCACAGAAAACCCCGTGGTCCGGATCGAGAACGGCGTCGTCGTCTCGGTCGGAACCCGGACGGCGGGCGAGAAGGTCACGTACGACCTCGGCGACGTCACGCTCCTGCCGGGTCTCACGGACTGCCACGTCCACCTCGTCGGCGGCGAGGAGCAGACGCCGTACCAGAGCCTCACGGAGTCGACCGCGCACGCCGCGCTCGAGGGCGCCGTCAACGCGCGGAAGACGATCGATGCGGGCTTCACGACGGTGCGCGACCTCGGCGCGCGCGACTTCGCGGACGTCGCACTCCGCGACGAGATCGCGGCCGGGAAGATCGTCGGGCCGCGGATGCTCGTCGCGACGAAGTCGATCTCCGCGACCGGCGGGCACGGCGACCGCAATGACCTCCCCGAGGATGTTCACGTGATGCGGTACTCCGCCATCGCGGACGGGCCAGAGGAGATCCGGAAGAAGGTTCGCGAGAACGTCAAGTACGGCGCCGACTGGATCAAGGTGCTCGTCACGGGCGGAATCGGCTCGGCGAAGACGGACCCCCGGCAGGCGGAGTACACCGAAGAGGAGATCCGCGCGGCCGTCCTCGCCGCGAAGGAGAAAGGGCGGGACGTCGCCGTCCACGCCCACGGCACGCTCGGCATCCTGCGCGCCACGCGCGCAGGTGTGCGCTCCGTCGAGCACTCCTCGATGCTCGACGACGAGACGATCGCGGCGCTCAAGGCGAACGGCACGTTCGTCGTCTCGAACCCGCTGACGAACGCGTACATGCTCGAGCGCGGCGCCGCCGGCGGTTACCAGGACTACCAGCTCCGGAAATCGCGCGAGGTGAAGGACCTGAAGACCGAAAGCCTCCGGAAGGCAATCAAGGCCGGGATCCCCGTCGCATACGGAACCGACGCGGGCGTCCAGATCCACGGCATCAACGGCAGGCAGCTCGCGATGTACGTGGAGGCCGGCATGACGCCGCTTCAGGCGATCCAGTCCGCGACGCTCGTGGCCGCGCGGCTCCTACGGATGGAGACGAAGATCGGCAGGGTCGCGCCGGGGTTCTACGGCGACCTCGTGGCCGTCGCCGGCGACCCCCTGAAGGACGTCCGGACGATCGAATCGCCCCGCTTCGTCATGAAGGAGGGGCGAGCCGTCCTCGACCGGCGCTAGCCCTGTCCCCTTCCGACCCCGAACGTCGATCCCTTCATCAGGAGGGACCATGTCGACCATACGCAACCTCGCGCTCGCTGCCCTTGCCCTTTCGCCTGCGCTCCACGCCGCGGAAAAGGGCCCGACTCCCCCAGCGTCCAACCAGCAGCCGGCAAGTCCGGCGGCACTCAAGGCCCTTCAGCGACCCGACCTCGTCGTGACGATCGACGGCGCCGGGCCGGGGTTCCCGACGACCTTCACCGTGAAGAACATCGGGACTGCCGACTCGAAGCTTTCCGTCCTGAAGGTTTCGGCCGTGTTCGTTCCGCCGGATGGATCGCTCACCGGCGGCAGCTCGTGGACCCCCAGCTGCAGTCCCCCGATGACGCCGGAGGGCTGCGCGGCCATCGCCGGCATCTTTTCCGGTCTGACGGGCGGCGGTGGAGCGTCGTCTGATCCGAAGGCCGCGTGCGGCGAGCCGTTCAAGGAAATCGTCGAGGCCGTTCCCGTCCTGAAGCCCGGAGAGTCGAAGGCGTTTTCGCGTGACATGGGCCCGAGCTCCATTCTCATCGGGGGCTTCCTCAAACCGTCCGGTTCGACGCAGGCGACGCACGTGAAGAAGTGCGCGCCGACGCTCGTCTGCGCGTTCGACGTCGTCGCGAAGGCGGACGCCTCAAACGACAATGAAGAGCTGAACCGGGCGAACAACACGACCACGCGGAGGGCCTTCCGCGAAGTGAAGTTCCAGTAAGCGCGCCGGGAGGCCCGGGTCAGCGACCCCGGGCTTCCTTCAGGATCTCGCGCGCAATCACGAGGCGCTGGATCTCGGACGTGCCCTCGCCGATCGTGCAGAGCTTCGCGTCGCGAAAGTATTTCTCCGCGCCGAAGTCCTTCGTGAAGCCGTAGCCGCCGTGAATCTGGACCGCGAGGTTCGAGACGCGGACGGAGACCTCGGAGGCGTAGAGCTTCGCCATCGCGGACTCCTTCGTCGTCATCTTCCCGGCGTCCTTCAGCCACCCGGCGCGATAGATCAGGAGGCGCGCCGCGTCGATCTCGGTCGCCATGTCGGCAAGGTAGTTCTGGATCGTCTGGAACTCGGAGATCGCCTTGCCGAACTGCTTCCTCTGCTGCGCGTAGGCCCGCGCGCCGTCGAACGCCCCCTCCGCGATCCCGAGCGCGAGCGCCGCGATCGAGATGCGGCCGCCATCGAGGACCTTCATGGCCTGCACGAAGCCCTCGCCCGGCGCGCCGATCAGGTTCTCCGCCGGGATGCGGCAGTCCTCCATGACGAGCGTCGCCGTGTCGGAGGCGCGCATCCCGAGCTTGTTCTCTTTCTTCCCGGCGTGGATGCCCTTCTGGTGGAGGTCCACGACGAACGCGGAGATCCCGCGCCGGCCGGCGGCCTTGTCCGTGACGGCCAGGAGGACCGCGACGTCGCCGACGGAACCGTGCGTGATGAAGTTCTTCGAGCCGTTCAGGACCCACGAGTCGCCGTCCTTCACGGCCGTGGTCTTCGTGCCGCCGCTGTCCGAGCCGGCCTCGGCCTCCGTGAGGCCCCAGGCGCCGATGTGCTTGCCCTGCGCGAGCGGCGTCACCCACTTCCGCCGCTGCGCCTCGTTGCCGAAGAGAAAGAGATGGTTCGTGCAGAGGCTGTTGTGCGCGGCCACCGAGAGTCCGACGGAGCCGTCCACGCGGGAGAGCTCGTCGACGATGTGGATGTAGTCGACGTACGAGAGGCCCGCGCCGCCGTACTCCTCGGGCACGAGGACGCCGAGCATCCCCAGCTCGCCCAGTTTCGCCATGACGCCGCGCGGGAACGTCTGCGCCTCGTCCCACTCCATCACGTGCGGCGCGATCTCGGTGCGCGCGAAGTCGCGGACCATCGCGCGGACGGCCTCCTGCTCTTCGGTGAGGGCGAATCCGAGCGACGACGGCGGAGCGGAGGCGACGGGGGAGGCCATGGGAACTCCTGAAGGCGCGACTGTGTTTGACAGGAGCGTCAAACTTTCAGGAACCTTAGCATCAATGCCCGCGGGGGGATAGCCGGCTGACGGCCAGGACGAGGCGGTCGACTTCGTCCTCCGTCGTGTAGCACGCGGCGCCCGCGCGGACGAGGCCGTCGGCGCCGCGGCCGAGCTTCTCGACGAGCGTCGTCGCGTAGAAGTCGCCGTTCGAAACGTAGAGACCGCCCGGGACGAGAGCGTGCGCAACGGCCGCCGAGGTCCACCCCTTCACGCTGAAGCCGACCGTGGGCGTGCGCGGAGCACCGGGCGGCGGGCCGTAGAGCGTGACGCCGGGAATCTGCGAGAGGCCGTTCCACATCCGCGCCAGGAGCGCCTCCCCGCGCGCATGAAGCGCGGCGAACGTCCGCGCGAGGCGCGCGCGGTGGTCTCCGCCGTCTCCGGCGAGCGAGGCGAGGAAATCGACAGCGGCGCCGCAACCGGCGATACCCTCGTGGTTCTGGGTGCCCGTCTCGAGCCGGTCCGGGGCGTTCTCCGGCGCGGGGCGCAGCTTCGGGGCGTCGAGCGCCTCGAGAAGCGCGCGCTTCCCCCACAGAACGCCCGCGTGCGGGCCGTAGAACTTGTACGGCGAGCAGGCGAGGAAGTCCGCGCCGAGCGCCTTCACGTCCACGAGCGCGTGAGGCGCGTAGTGGACGGCGTCTACGAAGGCGAGGGAGCCGTTCGCGTGCGCAAGGGCGGCCACGCGCGCGACGTCGTTGATGGTCCCGACCGCGTTCGACGCCGCGCCGATCGCGACGAGGCGGGTCCTCTTCGTCAGGAGCCGGCCGAGGGCGCCGAGGTCGAGCCGCGCCTCCCCCGGCACGAGCGGCGCCGCCTTCACGACGACCCCGAAGTCCCTCTCGAGAGCGCGCCACGGGTCGACGTTCGCGTGGTGGTCGAGCTCCGTGACGACGACCTCGTCGCCCGCGGCCCAGCCCCGTGCGAGCGCGCGGGCGAGGTGGAACGTCAGCGTCGTCATGTTCGCGCCGAAGACGACCTCGGACGGGTCGCCGCCCAGGAAAGCCGCGAGGGCCCCGCGCGATGCCGTGATCATCGCGTCCGTCTCGAGGCTCGTCGGGTAAAGCCAATGCGTGTTCGCGTTGTGCCGGAGGAGGTAGTCCGTCATCGCGTCCGCGACGGCGCGCGGCACCTGGGTGCCACCCGGGCCGTCGAAGAAGGCGACGGGAATACCGCCTTCGCGGCGCTCGAGGGCCGGGAAGTGCGAACGGATCGAGGCGACGGAGGCAACGTCGGTCTGTGTGGCGGACATGCCCCGGATTATCCGCCCGCGGCTCCGTCCTCTTCGCCGAAGACGTCGGCCGTGAACGTCGAGATCGCCGTGCGCGAATCCCGCCACGCGTCGGCGGGCAGGCCGGCCTTGCGGCACGAATGGCCGAGGAACGCGGGAACGTCCCAGCCCCATTCCAGCGGCACCTGAGGCAGGAGGAGCCCGCGGTGGGGGCCGCGCTCGACGAGGAGGCCGTGGACGCCGACCTTCACCTCACGGAGCGGGTCGGAGACGGGGACGAACGGCGTGAGAACCGAGATCTCGAGCCGGAGGTGCGGGAACTCGTCCGGTGTCGCGGGCGGAAAGCGTGGGTCCTCGAGGAGCGCGTGGACGGCGTTCGCTTCGACGTCCGCCCAGAGGGGACGCACGGGCTCGACGCTCCCGATGCAGCCGCGCAGCTGCCCGTCCCGCTTCCACGTCACGAACGACATGCCCGGGGAAAGAAGAGCCTTCGAAGGGTCGGACGGGTGCGGCTCGTTCGTCGAGAGGCCGAGCGCGGCCCGGGCAGCGCGCCGCGCTCTGGCGAGGAGCTCGGAACGTTCGCGAACCGAAAGCACCTGACTCAGCCCCCTTTCATCGGAAAACCCGGGCGCCCGAAGGGCGCTCTTTCTCACGGAGCCTGAGCGACCTCGGTTCCCGGATAGTAATGCGCCAGGATCTCGCGATACGTCCGCCCCGAGAGCGCCATCCCGAACGCGCCCGTCTGGCAAAGGCCGACGCCATGGCCCCAGCCGCGGCCGTAGAACGTGAAGACGCGCTCCCCGTCCTCGTCCTTGCCCACGACGACGTTGAAGAGGTTCTCGGGGAGCCCGAGCGCGAAACGGATCTCGAGCCCCGTGAGCGTGACCGTGCCCTTCGCCGTCGCGACCGCGACGGTGCGCGCGCGCCCCGAGACGCCGCGGGACGTCACGGCGACACCCGTCGGGTCCGCCGCCGTGCGCGTCCCCTCGCGCTCGCGGAGCTTCGCTCCCAGCTCCTTCGAAGTGAAGCGGCGCGTCCAGTGCTCCCACGCGGACTCGCGGTCGTACGCGCCGGCCGCGGGAGCGGGCGGAAATACGACTCCAACGGCCTTGCCGTCGCGGACGAAGACACGGACCTTGTCGCCGGGGAAGAACCGGTGCGACGCGACCTGGGCCAGGGCCTCGTTGCCGCCGGAGAAGAGAAGCATTTCTTCTGAAAGTGAATAGGGAGAGCGCCCTTTGGCGGACTTCACTTCGATTCCGGTTTCGTCGCTCCTCGTGATGCGGCCTTCCACGTCCTCGAAGTCGCCCATCCGGGCGAGCAGGACGGCGTAGATGCCGGCGGCTTCCTCGGGCTTCAGCGCGCGGTCCGTCGGCAGCGCCGTCCCGCCCCCGAGCTGGAAGCGCTGAATCGCGGCGAACGACGCCTTCGCCTTCTCCGACCAGTTCGACGGAAGTCCCTCTCGTTCGCTTCCCTCGCCCAGCACCGCCGTATCGAACCCGGCAGCCGCCGCGATCTCCAAATAGACGGCGGGCACCGAGAGGGGATGGGGACGCGAGGCCCCATGCGCGGCGACCCCGAGCCTCTGCTGCAGCGTTTCACGCGCCTTCTGAGAAATTTTCGCTCCCTCTCCCCCTCCGAAGCTCACGGCGAGCGCGCGACCGCGCGCTCCGAGCAGGGTGACCGTCCCCTTCTTCGCCGGAGCGGACGACTCGAGCGCCTGCGCCGTCTCGCCGAAGCATGCGACCGACGCGAGGTACGGCGCGTCGACCTTCGCGTAGCCGGCCATGACGTCGGGCGCGTTCTCCGTGCGGCCTCCGCAGGTGGACGTGAAGAGCGTGTCCGCGACGGCGCCCTTCCAGAGGAGAACTTCGCCCGCCGTCTCTTCGACGGCGCGCGTCGAGAGCGGGCTCTCGGCCGAGGCGCCCGAGTAGACCTGGCAGCGCGGCGTCGCGCAGAGGTCGTAGCCCTCGGCCGCGAACTGGCCGCGGTGCTTCGCCGCGTAGGAGCGCGCGGCGACGGCCTGCGCCTTGAGCGCCTCGACCTCGTCGTACACGCGCGGCCCCATCTCGGACGGGACGACGCCCTTGAGATAGTCCTCGAGCCCGACGCGGTTGATGACGTGCAGCGTCCCGCGCGGCGTCGCACGCAGGGAGAGCCGGCCGCGGTACGTCGCGTCGGCCCACGGCACGAGCCCGCCATTCGTCAGCGCGATCTCGACGGGTGACGGCCAGTCGGACGCTGCGCCGTCGTCCGTGACACGCAGTCCGCCGCTCGCGGGTGCGACGACGAGCGGGCCGCGCCGGCGCTCGACGCGCTCCCCCGCCGCGAGGACCCAGTCTCCCGCCGGGAACGCGGCCGAGGAGCGGTCCACCGAAAGGCTCACGTTCAGTGAGGGCGACGGCAGCGGCGCCAGGCGCGGAGCCGCCGCGGGCGTCGAAGCGGGTGTCGGCAAGGGCGTCGGCGCGGCCGCCGGCGTGGCGGGAGGCGGCGCGACGACAGGCGCGGGCGGCGCCGCACAGCCCGCGAGCGCTAAGGCGACCGCAAGTCCGGCGGGGAGGGCGAGCCTGTTCACGGCAGGGGCGGCTCAGGCGCGACTTGCGCCGCCTCCGCCGGCCAGAGCGCGACGAAGGCGCCCGTCACCGCGAGGTCGTAAGCGAACCCTGCGGCCATTTGCAGAAGGATGAACGCGCCGCTCACGAGGACCGGGGCCCAGACCCCCGCGTTCGTCCAGCCGGCCGCGAACGTGAGGACGATGCGCGGGAAGACGAACGCGAGACCGACCGCCATCGCGCCGCCGACCGTCAGAAGGTAGAGCGTCGCGGCGCGCCCGGGAGACGCCCTCACGAGCGCGATCGCGCGCCCGGTCGCCGCCAGGGCATCGAGGCCCTCGACGGCGATCACGCGGCCGGCGACGAGGTAGACGACGCGCAGCGCCGCCGAGGCGACGATCACGACGAGGACGAGGACCGCGAAGAGGGCGGCAAACACGACGACGAGACCGGATCGGCCGGCGGCGACCGCCACGAACGCGCCGACGAGAGGCAGGACGATCAGCAGGACGACGAACGACGCCACGAGCGCGTACAGGTTCACGAGCGCGAAGAACGGTCCGAACAGGCGCGATGCGGAAGCGAAAAACGCCGCCCCGGGCGCCGGGTGGCGGAACGCGTCGAGGGAAGCGGCCTCGGCGGCGCGAGCGTCGATCTCCGCCAGCGAACCCGTGACGCCCGCGCGAATCCACGCGGCGAAGGCCGTCAGGAGAAGGACTCCGACGAGAATGACCAGAAGGGCGAGCAAGACGGCGCCCGGTGAAGCGAAAAGCAGGCCCCGCAGACCTTCTAAGAAATCCGAAAGAGCCCCCGGCCCGCGTTCGGCCATCCGCGCAGCCGACGTGAACGCCCGGCCGAACGTAAACGCCGCAGCGAGGACGGCCGCCGCGACCGAGGCGGCGACGGTCCCGCCGAAGGCGAGCGGCGCGAGGAGCAGGCCGGGATTCGCGACGACCTGCGAGACCCCGCGTCCGAACGCCGCGGGCGCGGACCGCGTGGGGGCCGGCATCGCCCGTCAGATCCGGACGGCGCGCATCGCGCGATAGTCCGAGCCGTCGAGGGTGACGAGATCGCACATCTCGTAGAGGCGGCTCCGGACCATCGTCCCGACACGCCTCTCCAGCGGCTCCTCGGCGTTCGGCCCGGCGGCGTCGCCGTAGTTCGTCGTGACGATCGTGATCCGCTGGCGGTTGTAGCGCGTGTTGATGAGGCCGTAGAGGACGTCGCGCACCCAGTCGGTGGGGCGCTGCGCGCCGAGCTCGTCGAGGACGAGAAGCTCGGCGTCCCGGTAGGGCGCGACGACGCCGTCGGCGCTGTCCGGGTTCGTGGGCGAGAACGTCGCCTTGATGCGGTCGAGGAGGTCCGAAAAGTCGCAGAAGACGCCGCGGACGCCGTTCTCCGTGACGAGGGTCCGGAGGATCGCGGTCGCGAGGTGCGTCTTCCCGACGCCGACGGGACCCACGAAGAGAAGGCCGCGGTCGCACGCTTTCCATTCGTCGACGAATCTCTTCGCCCGCGCCCGCGCCTTCGTGTGGCTCGGGTGGTGGCCGGGCAGATTCAGCTTGTAGTTTTCGAGCGTGCAGTCCCGGTACCGCTCGGGAATCTGCGCGGCCCTGAGCCGCGCCTCGGCAAGGTCGCCGAGGCGACACCGGCAGACGACGACCCTGCCCTCGGGCGTCTCGACGACGCCGAAGCCCTTGCAGAGGGCGCAGGGTTCGGGAGCGGCGACTGTGGACATCAGTTCAGGAACGCCTTGAGCGCGCGGCTCTTCATGGACCGCTTGATGCGCGCGATGGCCTGCGCCTCGATCTGACGCACGCGCTCGCGCGAAAGGTGGAGCTCCTCGCCGATCTCCTGAAGCGTCATGGGCTCGCGCTCGCCCTCCGTGCCGTCCTCGGGGATCCCGAAGCGGCGGCAGAGGATCGCACGTTCCTTCTTCGGGAGCGCATCGAGGAGCGTACGCGTCTGGTCGATCGAGGACCGCCGGAGGAGCTGCTCGTCCGCGGCGGCGACGCTCGTCTGCTCGAGCGTGTCCCCGAGCGTGCGGTCCTCCTCGAGGCCGAAGACGCCGGAAAGCGACTCCGAGCTGCGGGTCATCCCCATGAGGTTCTCGGCGTCGATCACCTTCAGGCCCGCCTCCGCCGCGATCTCCTCCATCGTGGGCTCGCGGCCGAGCGCGCGCGTGAGCGCCTCCTTGATCCGCCCGAGCCGGGAATGGAGCGTCGCCTGCTTGTGGGGAAGGCGGATCGCGCCCCACTGCTCGGAGAGGGCGTTCGAGATCGCCTGGCGCACCCACCACACGGCGTAGGTGATGAACTTGACGCCGCGCTCGGGGTCGAAGCGCTTCGCGGCCTGGATGAGCCCGATGTTGCCCTCGTTGATCAGGTCGAGAAACGAAACCTCGGGCGAGTGGAATCGCTTCGCGTACGAGACCACGAACCGCAGGTTGCCGCGCACGAGCTCGTCCACGGCTTCCTTGCGCGCCTCTTCGGGCGTCGAGAGGTCCTGGATGACGCGTCCAAGCTCCCGCTCGCGCTCCGCCGCGAGGATCGGATAGCGGGAAATGTCGTCCAGATACTTCCGGAGGACCTTGGAGTCGTCGTCGGGGCGCAGCCTTGAAGTCACCGGCCGGTGATTATCACCCCCCGGACGGGGCTGCGGTATCCCTCAGTCGTACTTGAGGACGATGGCCCCCCGGGGCCGCACGGCGAGGGCCTTGGCGTCCTTCGGGCCGGCCCCGGCGCGCGCCGCGTGGTCCTTCGCGACCGCCCGGATGGCCTCCATGAGACGGCCGACCTCGCCCTCCATCCGGGCGAGGCGCGACTTGAGATCGAGGATCACCTCGACGCCCGCGAGGTTCACCCCGAGCTCGCGCGTGAGCGTGAGGATGATCTCGAGCCTCTCGACGGTCTCGGTGTCGTAAAGGCGCGTGTTCCCCGACGAGCGCGCGGGCCGGATGAGGCCCTCGCGCTCGTAGAGGCGCAGCGTCTGCGGGTGCACGCCGAAGCGCTTCGCCACGACGCCGATGAAGACGTAGCCCTCCTCGCGGTCCATGGGGCGTTACTTCTTCTCTTCCACGACCTCGGCGTCGATGACGTCCTCTTTCCCGGCGCCGGCCGGGCCGCCGGGCGCGCCGCCCTCGGGGGCGCCGCCGGCCGGCGGAGGAGCCTGCTTGTAGAGGGCCTCGGCGATCTTGTAGCTCGCCTTCTGGAGGTCCTGCGCCGCCTTCTTGAGAGCCTCGGCGTCGCCGGACTGGCTCTCGAGGACCTTCTTCGCCTCGGCGACCGCGGCCGTCACGGCTTCCTTGTCGGCAGCCGGAACCTTGTCCCCGCTCTCCTCGACGATCTTCTCCGTCTGGTACACGAGCGAGTCGAGCTGGTTCTTCGCCTCGATCGCGTCGCGGCGCTTCTTGTCCTCGCCCGAGTGCGACTGGGCGTCCTTCACGAGCTTCTCGACCTCGTTCTTGTCGAGGCCCGAGGAGGACGTGATCGTGATCTTCTGCTCCTTGCCCGTCCCGCGGTCCTTCGCCGAGACGTTCAGGATGCCGTTCGCGTCGATGTCGAACGTGACCTCGATCTGCGGGAGCCCGCGCGGGGCGGGCGGGATGCCGATCAGGGAGAAGACTCCGAGGAGCTTGTTGTCTCCCGCCAGGTCGCGCTCGCCCTGCAGGACCTTGATCTCGACGGACGTCTGCCCGTCGGAGGCGGTCGAGAAGACCTCGCTCTTCTTGGCGGGAATCGTGGTGTTGCGCTCGATGAGCTTCGTCATGACGCCGCCCAGCGTCTCGACGCCGAGAGAGAGCGGCGTGACGTCGAGGAGGAGCAGGTCCTTCACGTCGCCCGCGAGGACGCCGCCCTGGATGGCCGCGCCGATCGCGACGACCTCGTCGGGGTTCACGCCCTTGTTGGGCTCCTTGCCGAAGAAGTCCTTCACGATCTGCTGGATCTTCGGCATGCGGGTCTGGCCGCCCACGAGGACGACCTCGTCGATCTTGGAGGGGTCGACGCCGGCGTCCTTGAGGGCCTGCTTGCAGGGGCCCACGGACTTCTGGAGGATGTCGTCCACGAGCGACTCGAGCTTCGCGCGCGTGAGCTTCAGCGTGAGGTGCTTGGGTCCGGAGGCGTCCGCCGTGATGAACGGCAGGTTGACCTCGGTCTCGACGGTGGTCGAGAGCTCGATCTTGGCCTTCTCCGCGGCCTCCTTGAGGCGCTGGACGGCCATCGGGTCCTTCGAGAGGTCGATGCCCTGGTCCTTCTTGAACTCGGCCTCGAGCCACTCGACGATCTTCTGGTCGATGTTGTCGCCGCCGAGGTGCGTGTCGCCGTTCGTGGACTTGACCTCCACGACGCCGTCGCCGACCTCGAGGATCGAGATGTCGAACGTGCCGCCGCCGAAGTCGTACACGGCGATGAGCTCGTTCTTCTTCTTGTCGAGGCCGTACGCGAGGGCGGCCGCGGTCGGCTCGTTCACGAGGCGCTCGACCTTGAGGCCCGCGATCTGACCGGCGTCCTTCGTGGCCTGCCGCTGCGCGTCGTTGAAGTACGCGGGCACCGTGATGACCGCGCGATCCACCTTCTCGCCCAGGTAGGCCTCGGCGGCCTCCTTCAGCTTCGTGAGAATCATCGCGGAGATCTCGGGCGGCGAGAGCTCCTTGCCCCCGGCCGAAACGCGCGCATCGCCGTTCGCCGAACGCACGACCTTGTAGGGCACCATCTTCATCTCGGCGTTGACTTCGTCGAAGCGGCGCCCCATGAACCTCTTGATCGAGTAGACCGTGTTCTCCGGATTCGTCACGGACTGGCGCTTCGCGACCTGCCCGACGAGGCGCTCCCCCGTCTTCGCGTACCCGACCACGGAGGGGGTCGTGCGACCGCCTTCGCTGTTCGCGACGACTTCCGCGGTGCCCCCCTCGAGAACGGCCACGACGCTGTTCGTCGTGCCGAGATCGATGCCGATGATCTTGCTCATTGACCTGGACTCCTCTGGCCCGTTCTTCGAGCCGGATGGCAAGATAGGATCTTAGCGCGTCATTGTCAAGTCCGAGAACGAACACACCTACAGCCGCGAATTAGATCGCGGTAAGTCACTCCACGACAGTAATTTCGCGGGTCGAGTGGGGCGCGAGCTCCTGCTCCTTCGTCTCCCTGAGGACGAGTGTCCGGGAGAAAAGGAGGTCCGGGTCGGTGTGCCCCTCCGGATCGAACCCGACGAGATAGAACTTCTCGCCCTGGACGATGTAGCGGTATTTCGTCCCCCAGGGGTCCTCGAGGTCGCGGGCCGGGACGATCTGCGAGGCCACCAGGGAATCCAGCCCGTCCGGGAGCCGCCCGGCGATCAGCGTGTACGTGTCGACGCCTTCGGCGAGCCGCCGCAGCTTGAGAAGCGAGAGGGACTTCTCGTAGCCGCCGACGACGGCGTCGCGCCGCGGCGGCAGCGTCACGAGGTTCAGCGGGTTCTTCGATTGCATCCTCACGGCGAGCGCGAAGACGAGGGCGAGCCCCACCCCCGCGATGAGATTCAGGTCCAGCGGAGCGCGCGGTGCGCGGGCGGCCGGGACGCCGACGGGCAGCCCCGGTTCGTCGGGCGCCTCGACGGCGCGCGGCATCGCTTCTTCCACGAGGCCGCGGCTCACGAGGTCGAAGAACGCCTTGCAGCCGTCGAACTCCGAGAGGAAGGCGAGCTCGTTGATCTCCGCGACCGTCCGCTGGCCGTCGACGAGCTCGTAAACGGACCACTCCGCGCGCGAGACGCGGATCGGCTCGGGACGCCTGTCGCGGGCCCGGCGCGCGACGGTCGAGTCCTCGACGACCTCGACCTCGTCCTCGTCCTCGGCGGGGATGACGGGCTGAGCGACCGGCACCTTCTGATACACGAGATCGAGCGACCAGACGACCTTCTCGACGATGGGCCACTCGTCGAGCATCCGGGCGCCTTCCATGAGGAGGCGCTCGACCGAGATCGGCGCCGTGGACTCGGGGTCGTAGTCGACGTGGTCCGTCTGCTCGAAGACGTAGTCCCCGTCCGTCCAGCGGAAGAGGCCGTAGACGATGCGCCGGATCTGGATGTCGAGGCCGTCGCTGAGGTCCTGCGCGGAGCAGAACCCGTTGCGGAGAAGGATGAAACCGAGGCGCTGGAGCGTCTGGGCCTGCATCTCGAGGGCGCGGGCGAGCGCCTCGGGCGAGAGGCGGCGCGTTTTGACGAGGACGGTGCCGAGCCGCGTGTCGAGCCGCTGCGCGGAGGATTCGGCCGAGACGAGCTGCCCGTCGACGAACCCGAGCGTGACCGTATCGCCGGGGCTCCGCACGCTCAGGAGGCCCGTCTTGTGCTGCAGCGCGATGAGCTGGAGGATGTCCGCCAGCGAGAAGTCGCGGAGAGTGCCTTCGAGCGCCATCGTCAGGCCTTCCGCGGGGACGTGAACGCACCGATCAGCCATCCCGCGAGGGCGACGGTGCACCAGAACACGACCGCCAGCAGGCCGCCGGAGAGCGTGGGGCGCGGAAGCACGACGAGGCGCGGGCCCCAGAACGCCGCGAGCAGGCCGAAGGCGAACAGGCCGAACGCGAGGGACGCGAGCGGGAGTCGGGAGTCGAGGAACGCCGCGGCTCCCGGGAAGATCGCGTTCAGGATGCCGCGGAGGCGCTCTTCGAAGGACTTGCGGCGCCTCACGTCGTCCAGCTTCTGGAGCTTCGTCTCGATCGCCACGCCGTCCTTCTTCAGGTAGACGTGGATGCACTGCGAGCACAGGAGCGCGCTCTCGGCCGAGGGCTTGCAGAGGCGGCAGAAGGCGCGGCCGCACTTCTGGCACTCCGACGCGTAGCCGCGGCCGCGCTTGCGGAAGGAGTCGAACGCCCAGGCCGCGGCGACCGCGGCGAGGAACGCGGCGACGAGCGGGACGCGGAAGCCGCCGAGCGGGTCCCAGGTGCGGTATTGGCCGAGAAGGCGCCGGCTGCGCCCCACGCGCTCCATCTCCTCGATCTTCCGGCGCGCCTCCTCGGGCGTGTACCCGATGGAAACGACCTTCACGAGCGTCGGCGTGTCCTGGAAGCGCTGGACGGCGTGCGCGTCGAGCGCACGGGCCTCCTGCAGCGTCTGGGCCGCCTCCACGGTGCGGAACGTCTCGGCGTAGAGGAGGGCGAGGTTGTAGCGCGCCGCGATCGAACGCGGGTCGCGCTTCAAGGCCTGCTGGTAGTCCTCCTGCGACGAGCCGAGGTCCCCGTCGACGAACCGGATGTTCCCCCGGTTCACGAGACACCGGGTGTCGCGCGGCGCGAGCTGCGCGCCCGCGGTGTACTCGAAGGTCGCGCGGTCGTTCTGGCCGAGCGACTGATAGAGGCGGCCGAGCAGGAACCGGATGTCCACGTCGTCGGGCGCGATGTTCTTGGCAGCCTCGAGATTGTCGAGAACGCGCTGGTCGTAACGCGCCTCCTGAAGGGCCTCGGCACCGCGGAGGATCGGCGACGAGGAGATCGCAAATTCATAGGCGAAGCGGTCCAGCGCCGGGAAGAGGGCGACGAGGACGACGAGGGCGCACGAGAGCGCGATCTTCTGGTCGAGCGTCGCGTACCCGAACACGAGGACGAAGAGAAAGAGCGAGAGCCAGACGACGTCGAGACCGAGGAGCAGCGGCAGCACGAGCACCCCGAGGACGAGGGCGGAGGTCGCGCGGCCGTGCAGGAAGCCGCCGGCCGTCTCCCTCAGGTCGTGAACGAGCCGGCCCCCGTGGCGGACGAGCAGGATCACGAGCGCGGCGAGCGCCGACGCGGCCACCGTCCCGAGCACGAGGAGAACGAAGCGCGCGAGGTTCACTCGGCGCGACTCGCCGTCGGCGGCCGTCGCACGCAGCGCGCCCGCGAGGCCCTTCACGACCTCGCCGGCCTCTCGGGCCTTGAACGCGAGGCCGAGGCGCGCCCAGCGCGGCTCGGGGAGGTCCGGGTCGAGGCGGATCGCGGCCGCGTACGCTTCGCGCGCGAGCGTCGGCTTTCCGGCCACGAGCTGGCGCCGCCCGAGAAGAGTCGCCGAGAGCGCGAGGTCCGTCATGCGCCGGATCTCGATCTTCTGCGCGTGCTTGAGGATCTCGTCCACCTTGCGGCGCGCGAGCGCCGTGTCGCCCTCTTCCTGCGCCGCGAGCCAGCCGAACCACTGGCCGCGAACCTGCTTGCGGAAGGCCGTTTCCGTGCCCTCGCCCGGAGCCATGAGGACCTGGGCGCGCAGCGCCGGCGCGGCTCCCAGAACGAGGAAAGCGCAGGCAGCCAGAACCGCGCGCACCCGCGGGCGGAAAAGCCCGGCCGGGTCCGCGGGAGTCCTCAGCCGCGCCTCGCGGCTGGCGGCGGGACCGGACCCTTCGGACGGGCGCCGGCCGCGAGCCGGGTGAAGACGAGCTGCAACTCCCCGAGGATTCCCTCGAGGGCGTCGGTTTCCTCGAACGAAAGCTGCCCGCGCGTCTTCTCCCTCAGGGCGAGAAGGGCGTCGACGATCTGCCGCGCGCCGGCCACGTTGGGCTGGCGGCGGCCGGCGGCGTCGGGGACTCCTTCCAGGTAGACGAGTCCCGTCTGGGCCAGCATGTCGAGCAGCGCGAGAAACGCCGGGCTCGTGGGCGTCGCGGCGGCCGCGGGCGCGGCCGGATCGGCGGGCGCGGCGGGGCTCGCCGCCGCGGTCTCCGCGGGCACAGCCGGCTCCGGCGCCGACGATTCGGCCGGCACGTCGTCACGGACCTCGCCCTCCGCGGTGAAGAGGCGGCGGTCCACGACCTTGATGGTCTTCGGGTTTTCGGACATAGAACCCCTCGGGTCGTCGTATTTTACGGGACGGGAGCGGGAGGTCAGCGCCGATGCAGAAAAATCTTCCAGTCGGAGACCCCGGCGACGCCGCGGCGGCCCTCGTCCGCCTCATGGAGAGGCTCCGGCAGGAGTGCCCCTGGGACCGGAAACAGACGTTCCAGACCCTGTCGGGATACCTCCTCGAGGAGTGCCACGAGGTCCTCGACGCGCTCCAACGTGAGGACTTCGGCGAGCTGGAGGGGGAGCTGGGCGACCTTCTCTTCGAGATCGTCTTTCTCGCCGAGCTCGGCCGGGAGCGGGGCGCCTTCGACTTCGCGTCGCTCGCCCGCCGCATCCACGACAAGATGGTCGCGCGCCACCCCCACGTCTTCGGCGAGGCGAGCGTCCACGACGCCGAGGGCGTGCGCGTCCAGTGGGAAGAGCTCAAGCGCAAGGAGCGCGAGAAGGAAGGGCGCCCGCCTTCCCCGTTCGACGGAGTCCCCCGTGCGCTGCCGGCCCTCCTCAAGGCCGGGCGCCTCACGTCGCGCGCCGCGGACCTCGGCTTCGACTGGGAGCGCGACGCCGACGTCCTCGCGAAGCTGGACGAGGAGGTCGCCGAGTTCAAGGCAGAGCTGGAGTCTCCGCCGGATTCCGACCCGGCCGTCCACAAAGCCCGCGTCGCCGGCGAGATCGGCGACCTCCTCTTCACGGTCGTCAACGTCGCCCGCCGGCACGGCGTCGACCCGGAGGCCGCCCTGCAGGGCACGAACGACAAGTTCCGGCGGCGGTTCGAGGAGGTGGCGCGGAGGGCCGGGGCGGCCGGGAAAAGCGTGAAGGACACCCCCCTCGCGGAACTGGACGCTCTGTGGGATCAGGTGAAGGCTACGGAACCAGCTCGGAGACCTTGACGAGCCTCGCCCCGGAGCTCTTCTCCGAAGCCAATCTCTTCTCCAGAAAAGCCAGCGTCTCCTTGTGCGGGTGGCCGATGACGATGGCCTCGCCCTTCTTCGCCGCGATCTGAAGGGCGCGGGCCCACGCGGCATCCCGCGCCTCCGGCGCGCCGCCCTTCGCGGACGTCTCGGCCGCGACGTCGTCGAGGAACACGTCGCGGGCGAGGAAGGGCACGCGCATCGCCGCCGCCTCCGCCCCCACGACCGAGGCTCCCGTCGTCCGCGAGTCGAGGAAGAAGAGGCCCTTCTCCTTCACGACGGCGAGGACTGCGCGCACGACGCGCGCGTCGGCCGTCGCCTTCGAGCCCTGGTGGTTGTTGACCCCGAGGGCTCCGGGCGTCCTCGCGAGCGCCTGCAGCACCTTTGCGCGGATCACGTCGTCCGCGTCGCGCGAGCCGATCGCCTCGGCCTCGGACGGGCCCGCCTCGGGCTCCATCGGGAGGTGAACGAGAAGATCCCAGCCTTTCTCTTTCGCGAGCGCGACGGCCCGCGCCGCGTGGGGAGCGCTCGGGATCACCGCGACCGCAAGGGGCGCGTTCCAGCCCGCGAGCGCATCGAGCGCGTGCGGGTCGTAGCCGAGGTCGTCGAGGAGGACCGCCACGACGCCGGCTCCGGCGCGACCGTCTACGGACTCGAAGTCCGCCGGCATGCGGACCGCAGGGACCTTCCGGGGCGCAGCGGGCGCCGGCGCGGCGGCCGCGGGCGCCCTCGCGGGGGCGGGCGCGGAACGCTCGGGCGCGCGGCACCCGCGCAGGGCCCACGTCACCCCCGCCCCGAGCGCGACGGCGAAAACGAGCAGGGCCGCCGTGCGGAATCCGCCGCCGGACTTCTTCTTCGCCCGGCCCGTTCGGGGCGTCACGCCGCCGCTTTGAGCCGGACGGACTCCCCGAGGATCTTGAGCCCGCGTTTGAGAATCAGGTCGCCCTTGCCGGTGGCTTCGTCGGGCGGCCCGTGGAAGACGCGGTCGTCAGGCTGGAGGCCCTTGGGGCAGAGCGTCTTGCCGGCCAGCGTGTGGACTTTCCCGACGGAGAGCTTGAGCGACCCGCCGCTCGAGAGTCTCACGACCTGCGCCGTGAACGCCATGCCGACCGTCGTCTCGCCGACGAGGCGGACGGGCAGGTTCTCGGCGCCCTTCACGGTGTCGAGCCCCGGGTCCGCGTCGACGGCATCCTCGTCTTCCTTCTTCGCCTTCTCATCGCGGACGAGCTTCGGCGCGGGCGCCGGCGCGCGCACGGTGGCCTCGCGCACCGCCGACGCGAAGAGCTCGGCGGGCCCGGCGGTGCCGCTGTCCACGAGGACGACCAGCCGGCTCTCGTGGACGCGGTCGCCCGGCTCGGCGCGGAACGTCTTGGTCTCGATCCTGCGGCCCTTGAGCTCGCCCAGCGGGCCCGCGGCCACGAACAGCGCCGCGGCGCGCGCGGCCTCTTCGAAGGTGCCGGTCGCGTTGTTGCGCACGTCGAGGACGAGCGCGTGCGTGCGGTCGAGCGGCTCGAGGATCTTCCGGATCGCCGCAGCTGCGCCCGGAGTGAAGGACGGGATCCTCACGACGGTCTCGCCCTCCACGCGCTGGGCCGACGGCGTCGCCGGGGACCAGCTCGCGCGCACGATGTCGATCGTCCGGTGGCGCGGCTTGCCTTCGCGCACGACCTCGAGCCGCACGCGGCCCCCGGCCTTGCCGGAAAGCTTCGCGTCGAGCTCCCAGAGCGGCATGTTCCGCGTGAGCTGCCCGTCCACTTTTTCCACCACGTCGTCGCTCTTGATGCCCGCCGCCGCGGCGGGGCTGCCGTCCACGGCCGCGACGACGACCGGGTAGCCGAAGCGCCGGGCGAGGACGAGACCGGTGTCGACGACGTCCTTCCTGTCCTTCGAGGCCTCCCAGGCCGTGAACGCGGCCATCTTGTCGGGCGGCACGTACTCGGAGAACGGGTCGAGGGCTTCGGTCATGCCCGAGAAAGCGCCCGAGAGGAGCGGCTTGAGCTCGACGGGCTCGACGTAGTTGGATCTCACGAGCCCGAGGACCTCCGTGAAGAGGCCGAGCGGGCGGTAGAGGGCGTCGTTCTTCTCCTGGGCCTTCTCGTCCGCTCCCATGCCGGGGAGGACCACGAAGAGCGCGAGGAGGAGGGACGCGGAGGCGACGAGACCGGCGACGCGGGATTTGCTCACCGATGGATGATACTTCGGCTGGCAAGCCGATGAGCGAGACGCCGGACCCCGTGACGGAGCCCGCGACACGGGCGATACGGTCCGCGCGCGCGGCGGACGACGCGATCGGGGACCGCCACGTCCTGATCCTCATCGGGATGGCGGCCGTCGGCATCGCCTGCCTCGGCTTCGCCGGCGTAAGGCTCGCCGTGACGCTTCGGACCGGAGCGCTCACGCCGTGGTGGGCCAACGCGGCCGGGTTCCTCGCCACCGCGGGCCTCTTCTTCTGGTACCGGCGTTCCCCGCGGACGCGGAGCGGGATCACCGCGCACGCGACCGCCTTCGTCGCAACGTTCGCGCTCCTGGTGCCGCTTGCGTACGGCATGGTGTCGAGTGTCTGGTGGCTGTCCCTCGTCGGGTTCGCCATGGTGCTCCTCGGGCGGCGCATGGAAGCCCTCGTCTGGGGGGCCGGCATTCCGCTCGTCGTGCTCCTCGCGCTCGCCGCCGAGCCGTACGTCCGCATCGCGGGCGCCGCAGGCGAGCCGGCGCTCGAGGCCGCACTCTCGCGGGTCGTCTTCGTGATTCTCCTCGTCGCCCTCGCAGCCGCGTTCCGGGGCGTCGCCGAGCGCCGCGCCCTCGCCCTGCGCGCGAGCGAAGAGACGTCGCGCGCGCTCGCGGAGGCCGTCCGGGTGTCGCGGCAGATGCTCCTCCTCGTCCTCGACAACATCCCGCAGCTCGTCTTCTGGAAGGATCGGAACTCCGTCTACCTCGGCTCCAACGCGAACTTTGCCGCCGCGGCCGGCGTCGGCTCCCCGGACGGCATCGTCGGCAAGACCGACTACGACCTGCCGTGGAAAGCGACGGAGGCGGAAAAGTACCGGCAGGACGACCGGGAGGTCATGGAATCCCGCAAGCCCCGCCTGCGCTTCGCCGAGACGCAGCTCATGGCCGACGGAAAGCTCGCATACGTCGAGACGAACAAGATCCCGCTCCACGACGCCGACGGCAACGTCGTCGGAGTGCTCGGGACCTACGAGGACGTCACGGAACGCCGGGCCGCCGAGCAGCGCGTCGAGTACCTCGCGTACCACGACGGCCTGACCGGCCTTCCGAACCGGAGGCTCCTCGAGGACCGCCTCTTCCAGGCGATCGCGTCGGCGCAGCGCTACGGGCGCACCGTGGCCGTCCTGTTCCTCGACCTCGACCGCTTCAAGGCCGTCAACGACCGGTACGGGCACGAAGGCGGGGACGCGCTCCTCAAGGAGATCGCGGTGCGGCTGACCGGCGCCGTCCGCTCCGGCGACACCGTCGCGCGCCTCGGCGGCGACGAGTTCGTCCTTCTCCTCGTGGAGCTCCAGGGCCGCGAGGACGTCCTGGCCGCGATCGACCGGGTCATGGCGGCCGTGCGCGAGCCCGTCCGCATCGAGGGCGTCCCGGCCTCGGTGACGGCGAGCGTCGGGGCGTCCGTCTTTCCCGAAGACGGGGCGGACGGCGACGGGCTGCTGCGCTTCGCGGACGCCGCGATGTATCAGGCCAAGGAGAGCGGGCGTGACCGCCACCTCTTCTTCGACTCCGGCATCGCGCGCACGATGACCGCCCACCACCGCGAGCGCGACCGCATCGCGGCGGCCCTCGCGAACCGGGAGTTCAGCCTGGCCTACCAGCCGACCGTGAACATGCGGACGGGCGCCGTCATCGGCGCCGAGGCGCTCATCCGGTGGAACCCTCCCGGCCTCGCGACGCGGCTGCCCGGCGAATTCCTCCCGGCGATCGAGAGGACGGACCTCATCGTCGACGTCGGAACGTGGGTGCTCGAGGAAGCTCTCGCGCGCGTCGAGGACTGGAAGAAGCGCGGGCTCGACCTGAACGTCGGCGTGAACGTCGCCTCGCGCCAGATCCAGCACCCGGACTTCTTCGAGACCGTCCGCGCCGCCCTCGAGCGGCACCCGCTCGTCGCGCCCCGCCAGCTCGAGATCGAGATTCTGGAGACGACGGCGCTCGACGACATGGGCGTCGTGCAGGGGGCGATGGCGCGGTGCCGCGAGATCGGCGTGCGGTTCTGCCTCGACGACTTCGGGACGGGCTATTCCTCGCTCTCGTACTTCCGGCGCCTCCCGCTCGACGTCGTGAAGATCGACCAGAGCTTCGTGAGGGACATGCTCGACGACCGGGAGGACCTCGGAATTGTCGAGGGCGTCCTCAGCATGGCGGCGATCTTCGGCCGCGACGTCGTCGCCGAGGGCGTCACGAGCCCCGGCCACCCGCTCATGCTGCTGCGGCTCGGCTGCGAGCTCGCGCAGGGCTACCTCATCGCGCGGCCGATGTCGGGGGACGCCTTCACGGATTGGCTCGCGGCGTGGACGCCCGACGCCTCGTGGACCTCGGCGACGGAGCACCCCTGGCCGCTCGACGATTTTCCGCTCGTCACGGGCGCGCAGGAGCACGCGGCCTGGGTCGACCGCGCCCTCCGGAGGACCGACGGCACAGGCGCGCGGCTGCCCCTGGAGGAAATGGGATCGCACGACGGCTGCCGGCTGGGCCGGTGGTTCCGGGGGACCGGCCGCCGGCACCACGGGCATCTCCCCTCCTTCGCGGAGGCGGCCCGGCTCCACAAGGAAGTCCACGACGCGGTCGCGCGGCTCGGCGGCTTCCCGGCAACGCGGATGGGCGCCGGGGCCGAGGCCCTGCGTTCCGCCGTCCTCGACGTCCGGGATCGTCTCGTCGTGGAGCTGCGCGTCCTGCAGGCCGAGGCGCACCGGCCCGGCTGAGGCGCTCCCGCGGTCAGCGCAGCCAGGTCGCCGGGTCGGCCGAGGTCCGGTTGTCGCGGATCTCGAAGTAGAGCCCCGAGGGCTCGTCCTCCGGGGACTCGCCGAGAATCCCGACGCGGTCGCCGATCGCGACGCGCTCGCCGCGGCCGATCGTCCCCGTCGCGAGGCGCCCGTAGAGCGTGAAGACGCCGTCACCGTGGTCCACGACGACGAGGTTCCCGTAGCCCTTGAGCCACTGTGCGTAGACGACCTCGCCCGAGAAGACGGCGCGGACCGGCGAGCCCGTCGGCGCGTCGAGCGTCCAGCCGGAGGAGCGCAGGAACGTCTTCGGGAACTTCGGGTTCGCGATGCGCCCGAACGGCACCGCGACCTTGCCCTTGAGGGGCCAGTCCAGGGCGCCTCGGTACTTGCGCACCGAGGCGGCGCCCGGCGCGAGCGCTCGGCCGCGGCCCTCGAGGAGGTCGAGGAGGCCCGCGAGCCGCTCGGACTTGTCCTCCAGCGTCGAAACCTGCTTCTGCTCGACGCGCGCCGTCTCGTGCACCTGCGCGAGGAGCGCGGCCTTGCGCGTGCGGGCCGCGGCGAACGCAACCTCTTTCTTCCGGCTCTCGGTCAGGAGGTCCGCCAGCTCGCGCTTCTTGACGGCGAGCTCCTCCTCGCGCGCGGCGAGCGTCGCAGCCGCCTCCTCGTTGCGCGCGAGAAGTGACGCGTCGCGCCGCGCGAGGTGCGTCAGGAGACGGAGCCCGTTCAGGAACGACCCCGCCGAGTCCGCCGCCGCGAGCGGCCGCAGGTACCCGAGGCGCCCGAGCCGGTAGAGAGCGGACATGCGCGTCCCGAGGTCTCTGCGACGCGCGTCCGCATCCCGGAGCGCCGCGTCCCGGTCGGTCGCGGCGCGCGCCGCCTCCCGCTCGGCCTCGGCCTTGCGCAGGTCGAGGACGCGCCGCTCGCCCGTCTGGATCTGGAGATCGAGGTCGGCCGTCTCGAGCTGCCCCTTGAGGTCGGCCTCGCGCCGTTTCGACGTCTCGAACCGGCTCTTCAGCTCGGCGAGCCGGCGGCGCAGCTCCGCGAGCTCGCGCTTCCGCTCTTCGACGCCAAGCGACGCCGCGGGCTTCTCCGGCGCCGCCGCGGCCTCCGCCTCGGGCGTGGGAGCCTCCGCGGGCTCCTGTGCCGCGGCCGGGGCGGCCGAGAGGACCGCGGCGAGGATCGGGGCGGCGAGACGCGGCCTCAGAACAGCGGGGCCCCGTCGAGCTTCTCGCGCGCGGGAACGCCGAGCGCGTGGAGGATCGTGGCCGGGACGTCCGCGATCCAGGGGGTCTTCCCGGCCGGGAGCGGGCGGTTCGCGAAGAGGATGCCCGGCACGAGCGCCGGGTCGAGCGAACAGTGGTCGCCGGACCAGACCTGAGCGTTGTCCTCGAACATCTCCTTCGTGACGACCCCGAGGCTCCCCTGCCAGCCGATGCGGTATCCCGCCGTGTTCGTGACGAAGAGATCGGGGATCACGTCCGCGTCGAAGGAGCCGTACGCCTCCTCGCGCGTGAAGATGCGCGAGACGGCACGCAGCCCCGTCTTCGGGTCGACGAGCGTCACGAGCTTCCTCTTGATCTCCTCGCGCACGGCCTCGTACTCGGCGCCCGGCGCCACGATGCCTTTGCCCTCGCGGCCCTTGAGGTTCACGTAGATGTCGCCGAGGCCCATCGCGTAGGCCCGGGTCTTCGACCAGTCCACGTTCGGCCAGAACTCGCCCTTGCCGAACAGCGCCTCGAGATCGGCCTGCTTGCCGTCGTTGCCGGTCAGGACCATGAAGCCGTTCTCGACCAGCCAGGTGTTGTAGTTCACGGACCGGCGCCACGTGGCGAATCCGTGGTCCGACAGGACCATGAGGACGTCCTCGGGAGCGAGTTTCTTCATCGCGTCGCCCACGAGGCCGTCCATCTGCTCGTAAGTCTTCTCCATGAAAGGCGCCCACTTCTTCGCCTTCTCGGCGTCGTACGCGGGATGCCCGGAATCGAGGAAGCGCCAGAAGCAGTGCCCCACGCGGTCGGGGAACTCGTAGATCTGGACGAACAGCCCGACCTCCTTCTCGTCGAGGAAGTCGTTCATCATCTTCCGGAAGGGCACGATCGTCTGCGCGACGTCTTCGAGGAAAGCCCCCTCGTCGATCGTCTCCTCGCTCATCGACCACGTGTCGATCTGCCAGCCCATCGTCTTGTAGGCGCCGTAGCGCGACGCGAGCTTCTTCGCGAGGGCGCCGGGCGCCGTGATCTTGATCGAGGGCGGCAGGTCCGACGGATTGAAGTGGATCGGCGAGAGGTAGAGCTTGACCTCCGGGCTGATCGCCGCGAGGTGGAAGCGTCCGATGCCCGTCAGCGTCACGAGGGCGTTGAACGGGAACTTGAAGACGACCCACGGCGACCACTCTCCGACCTTCAGCGTGACGGGCTCCGAGCCCTTCGGCTCGATCAGCAGACTCGCCTCGTCCGCCGCGACCGTCAGCGTCATCGGCGCCTTGATCACCGGAGGTTCGGGGAAGAGCTTGTTGTAAGGCCCGAAGACCTCCGTCTGGATGGTCCCCTTGTTCGACTCGAGGCGGACCAGCTCGACGGAGAACTCGTTCTTGTTCTTGGGCGCGAAGAACGGGTCGGACGTGTAGAACGACGGCGTCCCGATGCGCCCGCGCACGTCCGGCACGCCGAGGCCGGACACCAGCCGCCCGTTGTCGTAGTCCACGGCCGGGAACGTCACGGGCACGTGCATGACGACCGAGTGGATCCCCTTGGCGCCTGCCAGCTCCCAGAACGGGGTCCCGCGGCGGTTGTTCGTCGCCCAGGGGATCTCCGAGGGAAGAAGAGAAGAGATTCGGATTCCTATGAAAGTGAATAGGGCAGCCGCAACCAGCGCGGCGACGAGGGCGGGCGTGCCGAGCCCGTGTTCGCGCCTTCTAAGAAGAATCTTCCAGAGCCCTGCCACCAGGACGAACGCCAGCCCGCCGAGCACCGCCGGAACGGCGACCTTGTTCATTTTTCCGAGCAGAAAATCCTTCTTCCCCTCTTCCGCGATCGCGAACTCGGGGCGGTAGGTCTTCGGGTTCCGCTTCAGGAAGTCGAAGATCATCGTGCGGCCGGGAGAGAGGCCCGTCGAGAACGTCGACCACGAGACCGGCGTCTGCGCGGGGATCGTCGGCAGCAGCTGCGAGAACCCGCCCTTCTTCGCGAGCGCCGCGAGATTCGGGAGCTTGCCCTCTTCGATCATCTTCTTCACGAGCGCGTGGTCGGCGCCGTCGAAGCCGAGGACGACGACGCGCGGCGCGGACGCGGCCGCGGGCGGCGCGGCGAGAAGGGAGACGATCGGAAGGAGCGCGGCGAGGGCGGCGATCCCGGCCGGGCGGACGCTAGACTGCGGGGTCTTGAACGGCATGGGGCATTCTAGCTGCGAGCGGAGGCGCTCTCGCGCCTCCGAATTCCTTCGAAGGACGCTCCCTGTCGCCGGCGCTTTGCTCGCCGCGAGCTGCAGCCGCTCTTTACCTTCGAAGAATCCTCTCGATTCCCTCGTCGTCGCAATCGAATCCTCGCCGCTCCACTTCGACCCGCGCGTCGGAACGGACCAGGCCTCGTGGCGCACGCACGACGTCCTCTACGACGCGCTCCTGAAGAAGGGTGCCGGCGGCGAGTTCCTGCCCGATCTCGCCGAGACCTGGTCGACGGACGACGCGGTGACGTGGCGCTTCCGCCTGAAGAGCGGCGTGAAGTTCCACGACGGTCGCCCGTGCGAAGCCGCCGACGTCGCGTTCACCTACAAAAGTCTCCTTGCGGACGGCTTCGCGAGCGGCAAGAAGGAGCCGCTCCGGATCATCGAGTCGATCGAGACGCCCTCGCCCCTCGACGTCGTCTTCCGGCTGAAGCAGCCGTACGCGTCCTTCCCGCTCCAGCTCCTGCTCGGCATCCTGCCGCGCGGGACGACGCCGCAACAGGCGGACGCCGCGCCCGTCGGGACGGGCCCGTGGCGGTTCGTCGAGGCGCGCGCGGACGACCGCGTCGTCTTCGCGCGCTTCGCCGGCGCCGTCGGCGGCGACGCGAAGCTCGCACGCCTCGTCCTGCGCGTCGTCCCGGACGCGACGACGCGCGCCCTCGAGCTCCTGAATGGCTCGCTCGACCTCTCGCTCAACAACCTCCCGCCCGACCTCCTCCCGCGCCTCGGAGAAAGCCCGCGCCTCGCAGTCACGATCCGGCCCGGCTCGACGTACGCGTACCTCGCGTTCAACTTCCGAGACCCCGTGCTCGGCAACGCGAAGGTGCGGCGGGCCCTCGCCCTCGCGCTCGACCGCGGCGCGATCGCGCACGGCCTCTTCCGCGACACGGTGGAGCTGACGGAGACGCTCCTCCCGCCGGGGCACTGGGCGCGGCTCGACGGCCTCCCGCCGCTCGCGCGCGACCTCGCCGCCGCGCGCCGCCTCCTCGACGAGGCGGGCTTCCCGGATCCCGGCGGCGGGAAGCCGCGCTTGACGCTGGCCTACAAGACGTCCACGGACGAGACCTCGATCCTGCAGGCGACGGCGATCGCCGCGCAGTGGAAGGAAGCGGGCGTCGAGACGAAGATCCGCTCGAACGACTTCGCGACGTTCTACCAGGACGTCGTGAAGGGGAACTTCCAGCTCTTCTCGCTGCGCTGGCAGGGCATCGTCGACCCCGACCACTACCACGAGGTTTTCCTCTCGACGTCCGTCCCGCCGAAGGGCTGGAACCGCGGGTTCTACGCCGACCCCGACGTCGACCGCTGGATCGAGGAGGCGCGGCGCATCGTCGACCGCGCAACGCGAAAGGAGCTCTACGCCGGGATCCAGCGCCGCGCGGCGGAGTCGCTGCCCTACGTCTCGCTCTACACGATGAAGGCCGTCGCGGTCCACGCGAGGGACCTCACCGGCCTCGAGACCATGCACGAGACGGCGGACTTCACGTTTCTCCGGAACGTCGGGCGGAAGCAGCCCTAGGCCGCGGACTCGAACTCGTCCGATATCGCGGCCCAGACTTCCGCCGGCTTCGTCTGGACGACGAGGTGCGGGGCGTCGAGCTCGACGACCGTTGCGAACGGCACACCCTTGAGGAGCGCCCGCGTGCGCGCGGGCGAGACGAGGCGATCCCGCGTTCCGAGGATCGCGAGGAGGGGCGCCGCGAGGAGCGGGGCGATCTCGTCGGCCGTCGCCGTGAACGCGGAGGCGAGGCGCGCCTCGAGGACTTCTCGCGGGATGGCGCGGATCCCGTCGAGCGCAGCCTTCCCGAGCGCGCGGTCGCCGCCGGCGAGAACCGCTGCGGTCGTCCACGCCGGCATCCCCCGCCAGCTCGCGGCCGAAGCCGCGAGGCCGGCGGGCAGCGCCACCGGCATCTCGACGAGCGGGTTGCAGAGCGCGAGGAGCGCCACCTTCTGCCCGAGCCGAGCCGCGAGGCGCACCGCGATCGGGCCCGAGAACGACTCCGCGACGAGGACGAATCCTTCCAGGCGCTTGAGCTCCGCCTCCAACGTCGTCGCGAGGCCGTCGAGCGACTGGCTCCCGAGAGTGGGAAGCGGGACGGGCACGCACCGCGCCCAGGGCGGCGCGAGCGCGACGAACGCGTCGTAGAGCGCGGTCGAACCGTGCAGCCCCGGCAGGAGGACGACGTCCGTCTTCATGCGAATCTCTCCGCCATCCTCCGGATCGTGTTCACGTTCCGGAGCGTCGTCGGCTGGCCGAGCGCCTTTTCGAGCTGCCGGCCCGTGATCGCCGGGCCGGGCCTGGTGGTGCTTCGAGAGCCACCAGAAGTCGCGCCCGAGAACGTGGAAGCGGTCTTCTTTCGTCGAGAGAAGAGAAAGACGTTCGACGCCTGCGGCGTCGAGTTCCTTCGAAAGGAATCCCATGACGTAGGTCGGAAAGCGGGCGGCGTCCGCTTCGGAGAAAGGGCGATGGGCGGCCAGGGCCGCAACCTCTTCGAGAGTGCGGACGAAGACGGGAACTTCGAAGGAAAGTGAAGCCGCGAGCGCCTTCGCGAGCTTCGCCTCGAGTCCACTGGACACTTTCGAAGAGAAAACCACGTTCCCGCTGGCCAGGAACGTCTCCGGATCCGTGGCGCCGGCAGCCTCGAACGCCTTCTTCAGCGCGTCGCTCTTCACGACGCGCCCGCCGACGTTCACGGCCCTGAGGAACGCGGCGTAACGCGGCATGTCAGTCCGGCGACGGCGGCGTCGCGGGCTCCGCCTTGCCCGACCGCGCCCCGAGCACCGTCCGCCCCGCCACCGCCGCGAGGACGATCGCGCCGCCGAGCGCGGCCCACGTCGATGGCCGTTCGCCGAGGCCGAGGAACGCCCACAGAGGGTTGAACATCGGCTCGAGCATCCCGAGGAGCGAGGCCTCCGCGGCCGGCACGGTCTTCAGCCCCCCCACGAAGAGGACATAGCTGATCCCGAGCTGGACGACGCCGAGGAAGAGAACGAGGAGGGCACCCTTGGCGTCCAGCCCGAGGTGTCCCCACGCGAACGGCAGCGCGAGAGCGGCCGCGGCGAGGTTGCCGGCGATGACCGACGGGATCGCGTCCCCCGAGGCGTCGCGGCGCAGGAGAAGGATCGTCAACCCGAAGAAGACGCCCGAGACGACCGCGACGAGGTTTCCCGCCAGCGCGCCGGGGTCGAGCTTCCCGACGAAGAACAGCGACATGCCGCCCAGCGCCACCGCGACCGCCGCCGCGTCGATCTTCCGGAACGGCTCCTTCAGCAGGAACGGTCCGAGCGCCAGGACGTAGAGCGGCCCCGTGTACTGCAGGAAGATCGCGTTCGCGGCCGTCGTCATCTTCGTCGCCGATACGAACGTCAGGATCATCAGCGCGTAGACGATCACCGTGGACGGCGCGGCGTGCCGCCACCTCGCGCGCGAGGGGCGGAAGACGGCGAGGAGGAAGATCCCCGCCACGAACGAGCGCCAGAAGACGACGCCGACGGCGGAGAGCGGCACGAGCTTGATCGCGAGGCCGCCCGTCGACCAGAGGATCGCCGCGGCCGCGATCAGGAGGGCGCCGCGGCGCGGCCCGCCGCCGGCCGTCACGCCGGCTTGCGGCGGATCGCCGCGATCGAGACGTCGTCGTCGATCGGAACGCGGCCGAGGAACCGGTCGAGGTCGGCCGTGAGGGCCGCGACGAGCTCGCCGGGCCGCGCGCCGCTCTTGCCGGCCGCGACCGCCTCGATGCGCGCGTCGCCGTACTCCCCGCCGCTCTCGCCGCGCGCCTCGGGCAGGCCGTCGGAGTGGAAGAGCAGCGTCTCGCCGGGCGCGAGCGTCGTCGACAGGGGCGTCCACTCGGTCGTCTTCTTGATGCCGAGAGGATACGACCCCTTCCCGATCCGTTCGACCAGGCGGCCCTCGCCGTCCAGCCGGAGGACGGCCGGGTGCCCGGCCACGATCGCGGTGAACCCGCCGTCGGCTTCGAGAAGGCCGCAGATCCCCGCGAAGAAGGACCGCGAGCTGCCCGTCTCGCACAGGACCCGGTTGAGCGACGCGGCCATGGCCGCGGGCGAGGCGTCGATGCCGAGCTGCGTCCGGAAGGCCGCGTGCGTCACGGCCATCACGAGGCCCGCCGCCATCCCGTGGCCCGACGCGTCCCCGAACAGGACCGCGACGCGGCCGCCCGGGAGCGGCTCGAAGGCGTACAGGTCGCCGCCGACGGTGTTCGCGACGCGGCTCTCGCCCGCGAGCTCGAAGCACCCGATCTCGGGCAGCGGGCGCGGCACGAGCTGCGCCTGCAGCGCGCGCGCCATCACGAGCTCGTCCTTGAAGTGGAGCTTGTCCACGAGCTCCATCGCGAGGAGAAACATGAGGGCGAGAACGCAGACGAGGAGCGCGAAGTGCGACCAGCCCGTCCGGCCATCCGCCGCGGCATGCTCGAGGACCGCGAGGACGACGAGGACGAGGACGAACGCGAAGACGATCCGGCGGGGAGGCGCGAGGCGGCGGGTGAGGCCGTAGACGACGGCATTCGCCTTCCGGAGCCCCCGGCGGAACCGGCGCGGCTCGGCCTCGATCTCGAGGCGGTAGTCCTCGAAGAACGCCTCTCGCGCCCTCCGCCAGTCGACCGACCACATCCCGTGCACCTCGTCCGGGTCGAAGGAGTGGGCGGTTTCCTGAGCGAGCTTCTTCCAGTCGGCGGGCATGGCGTCCTTCTCTTACGGACCCGAGAGGCTGCGGGTTCTGGCGGCCTCGGCGAGACGGGTCACCGCCTCGAGGGACTCGACCCGCTCCCCGGACCCGTACCTGTAGCCCAGGAAGCGCACCGGCGCCCGCCGGGCGGCCTCCTCGTCGAACCGCGAGTCCCCCACGAAGACGCAGGCGTCGAGGGGAGCGCCGGCCCTCTCGGCTGCGAGGCGCACGACGGCCGGGTCGGGCTTCCCCGCCCCGGCCTCGTCGGCGCCCGTCACGGCGTCCACGAGGGAGAGGAGGCCCTGCGCCTCGAGGATGCGGCTCGCGAGCGGCCGGTTCGTGTTCGTCGCCACGGACGTCGCGACGCCCATCCGCCGCAGCTCCCGCAGCACGTCCGCGGCCTCGGGATTCGGGCGGATCCGGTCCAGCCGGGCCGCGAAGAGGCGCTCGTACGCCGCGTCCACCTCGGCCACGCTCCGCTCGGGCATGTACGCGTCGCGGTCGGCCGCCGTGCCGTTGCCGTAGATCTCGTCGAACGCCGCCCGGGAGATCTCCGCGTGCCCGAAGTGGGCGAGCGTCTCGTTGTAGACGGCGAACCACGCGTCTTCGCTGAAGACGAGGACGCCGTCCATGTCGAAAAGGACCGCGCGCATCGCGCGATCTTCACACGAGCCCGTAGAATCCCCGCCACCATGGAGAAGTTCGATCTCTTCGTCCTGGGCACGGGCCCGGCCGGGCAGCGCGCGGCTGTGCAGGCCGCCAAGCTCGGCAAGAAGGTCGGGATCTGCGAGAAGCGAGAGATGGTGGGCGGCGTCTGCGTGAACACGGGGACGATCCCGTCCAAGACGTTCCGCGAGGCCGTCCTCTACCTGAGCGGGATCGCCCAGCGCGCGAACTACGGCGCGTCCTATTCCGTGAAGGACGACGTCACGATGGAGGACCTGCTCTTCCGCTGCAACCAGGTCATCGCGCGAGAGATCGAGGTCATCCGCGCGCAGATGAAGCGCAACGGGATCGCGCTCCTCGGCGGGGCCGCGGCCTTCACGGGGCCGCACACGCTGACCGTGACCGGCTCCGCGGGCGCCGTCGAGGTGGAGGCGGAGAACGTCGTGATCGCAGTCGGGACGAAGCCGGCCCCGCCGCCGGTCCCCGTCGACGGCGAGACCGTGATCGACTCGGACGGCATCCTCACGCTCAAGAAGCTGCCGAAGTCGCTCCTCGTCATCGGAGCCGGCGTCATCGGCGTCGAGTACGCCTCGATGTTCGCGGCGCTCGGGATCGACGTCACGATCGTAGACAAGCGGCCCGTCCTCCTCGACTTCGTGGACGACCAGATCGCCGAGGCCCTCTCGTTCTTCCTGCGGAGGCTGAACTGCACCCTCCGCCTCGGCGAGGAAGTCGACGTGATCGCCGTCGAAAGGCCCGGCCATGTGGCCGCGACGCTGAAGTCGGGCAAGAAGATCGGCGCGGATCTCCTGCTCTATTCCATCGGGCGCGTCGGCGCGACGGCCTCCCTGAACCTCGCCGCCGCGGGCCTCGAGGCCGACGACCGCGGCCGCCTGAAGGTCAACGAGCACTACCAGACGGCCCAGCCGCACATCTACGCCGTCGGCGACATCATCGGCTTTCCGGCGCTCGCCTCGACGTCGGCCGAGCAGGGACGCCTCGCCTCGTGCCACGCGTTCGGCGTCCCGTGCACGTCGCTCCCCCACCTCTTTCCGTACGGGATCTACTCCGTCCCCGAGATCTCCATGGTCGGGAAGACGGAGGAGGAGCTCACGAAGGGGGCCGTCCCGTACGAGACGGGCGTCGCGCACTTCCGGGAAACCGCCCGCGGCGCGATCGTGGGCGACAACATCGGCCTCCTGAAGATCCTCGTCCACCGCGAGACGCGGCTGCTCCTCGGCGTCCACATCCTCGGGACGGCCGCGACCGAGCTCATCCACATCGGCCAGGCCTTCATCGCGCTCGGCGGCACGCTCGACGTCCTCGTGGACACCGTCTTCAACTACCCGACGTTCGCCGAGTGCTACAAGGTCGCCGCGCTGGACGCATACAACAAGCTGCGCGTCGAGAGCTGAGTCAGACCCGGCCGAGCGCCTTCGCGCCGGCCAGCGCGAGGGCGGCGCCGAGGAGCATCAGGCCCAGGACGGAAAGCGACGGCACGTCGGCCGCTCCGCCGTACGAAGCCGAGCTCACGTCGTTCGTCGGGTCCGGGTCGAACTGGTCGCCCGTGACGCGCGCCGTGTTCACGACGTGGGCCAACGGAGTCACGGGCCGGACCGTGACCCGCACCGTCGCGCTCCCGCCGTTCGGGAGCGTCCCGAGCGCGCACGTGATCGTGGAGGTCCCCGAGCAGGACCCTTGCGTCGTCGAAACCGTCTGGTACACGACACTCGCCGGAAGCGGATCCGTGAGGACGACGCCCGTCGCCGTCGAGGGGCCCAGGTTCGTCACGACCATGACGAAATTGATGAAATCGGGGTTCCCCGGAGCGGGCGCCTCCACGGACTTGACGACGACGAGGTCCGCCGCGACCGACGTCGAGGCGCTCGAAGCGTCGTTCGCCGGATTGGGGTCGGGCGTCGCGGACGACACCGAGGCCGCGTTCACGATCGGGCTCGGCGCCGTGTAGTTCGCGGGAATCGCGAAGGTCGTCGTGATCGTGCGCGACGCGCCCACGGGGACCGTTCCCAGCGCGCACGGGAACGGCGTCGCGCAGGCGCCGGCGTTCGACACGAACGCGAGGTTCGGCGGCGTCGGGTCGGCGACGACCACGCCCGCAGCGTCCGAGGGGCCGTTGTTCGTCACGACGAGCGTGTAGACGATGTTCGTGCCCGGGATCCCGTTCGCGGGGCCGGTCTTGACGATCGCGAGGTCCGCGTTGGAGCCCACCGGCACGACGTCCGTCCCCGTGTTGTTGCCGGGCGTCACGTCGCCGCCCCCACTGACCAGTGCGGCGTTCGTGACGCTGTTCGCGGCCGACTGGAGCACGTTCACCGTCACGGAGATCGGGGGCCATGCGGCCCCGGCCGTGAGGACGTCGGAGCGCGAGCACGAGACGTTCGGCGCCGTCACCGTGCAAGCCCACCCGGTGCCGGCGGCGGCCGTGGGCGTGAGGCCCGCAGGCAGCGTGTCCGTCACGGTGACGGGCGCGTTCGTCGGCCCCGTTCCCACGTTCGAGACCGTCAGCGTGAACGTCCCCGCCGACCCCCGAACGAAGGACGAGGGCGCGTGGGTCTTGGCGATCGTCAGGTCGGCGACCACGCCGACGCCGCCCGAGGCGCTCGCGGAGTCGTTCGCCGGGTTCGGGTCGAGCTCCGTCTGGCCCGTCTTCGTGGCCGTGTTCGTGAACGCGCCCGGCGCGAGCGCCGTGACCGTCAGCGTGAGCGTGGCCGAGGCGCCGTTCGCGAGCGTTCCGACCGTCCAGACGCCCGTCGCGGAAACGTACGCCCCTTGCGACGGAGCGGCCGAGACGAAGCCGAGGTTCGCGGGCAGGGCGTCCGTCACGACGACGCCGTTCGCCGTCGAGGGCCCGTTGTTCGTCGCCGTCACCGTGAACGTGAAGCTCTGCGTCACGAGCGGCGCGGGGTTCGACACGGTCTTCAGGAGGCCGACGTCTGCGACGGGAACGACCGTCGTGGGTGCCGTCGCCGAGTTGTCGCCGGGATTCGGGTCGGTTTCGTTCGCCGAGACCGTCGCGGTGTTCGTGATCGACGGCACGGCCGCCGCCGACACCGACACGACGATCGAGATCGTCGCGCTGTTTCCCGCCGGAAGGCCGCCGAGGAGGCACGTGACGGTCGTCGTGCCGCTGCAGCCCCCCTGGCTGGCGGTTGCCGAGACGAGGGAGACGCTGGCGGGCAGCGGGTCGGTCACCGTGACGCCGGTCGCGTTGTTCGGCCCGCGGTTCGTCACCACGAGCGTGTACGTGAGGTTCTGGCCTGCGCGGACCGGATCGGGCGAGTCCGTTTTCAGAATGCCGAGGTCGGCGAGCGGCAACCCGCCCCCGCCCGCAACGACGCCCGCGACGGCACTGTCGTTAGACGTGTCCGGATCGAGCTCGTTCTCCGCGGTCTTCCGGGCGGTGTTCACGTACGTCCCGTTCGCCGTCACCGTCGCGGTGATCGCAAGCGTCGCGGACGCGCCGTTCGCGAGGTTCCCGATCGTCCAGACGCCGGTGCCCGGGACGTAGCCTCCGACCGAGGGCGCCGCGCTCACGAACGTGAGACCGGGGGGCAATGCGTCCGTCACGGCGACGCCGGTGGCGTTCGAGGGGCCCGCATTGAGCACCTTGACAGTAAACGTCACGTTCGAGCCGGCGGTCGGTGTGGGGTTGTCGACCGTCTTCTGAACCTGGATGTCGGCCACGGAGGGCGGGCCGTTCACGACGGCCGAGCCCGAGTTGTTGGACGGGTTCGGGTCCGTCTGGTCGCCTGCGGTCTTCGTCGCCGTGTTCACGATCGTGCCAGCCTGGGTGACCGTCGCGACGATCGCGAGCGTGGCGGACGCGCCGTTCGCGACGCTCCCGACCGTCCAGACGCCCGTCGCGGCCGTGTAGGCGCCCTGCGACGGCGCCGCGGAGACGAACGCGAGGCCGGACGGCAGGACGTCCGTCACGGCGACCCCCGACGCGTCGCTCGGGCCGAGGTCGGAAACCGTGATCGTGAACGTCACGTTCGTGCCGACGGCCGGGGCCGGGTTGCTGACGGTTTTCGTCACGGCGATGTCGGCAACGCCGTTCGGAACGAGGACGGTCGCCGTCGAGGTGTTGTTCCCGGGCGTCGGATCGGGCGTCGACGACGAGACCGTCGCCGTGTTGACGATCGGCGCGGGGGCCGGGTAGCCGGACGGAACGGAGTACGTGGTCGTGATCGTGGTCGTCGCCCCGGCGGCGAGCGTCCCGAGGCTGCACGGGAAGGCGGTGGCGCACGCGCCCGCGTTCGAGACGAACGTGAGATTGGCCGGGGTCGGGTCCCCGACCGACACGGCCTGGGCGTCGGACGGACCGTTGTTCGTGACGACCGTCGTGAAGACGACGTTCGGACCACCCGGAATCGCCGTCGCGGGACCGGTCTTCGCGATCGACAGGTCCGCGGATGGGGCCGCGGTGCCCGTGGTCGTCGAGCTGTTGTTCCCCGGGACCGGGTCCGGCGTCGCCGCCGTCACCGACGCCGTGTTCGAGATGACCGTGCCGGTCAGGACGGAGGGGCTCACCTTCACGGTGAGCGTGAAGACGCCGGACGCGAGCGGCGCGAGCGAGGCGATCGTGCACGAGACGGTTCCTCCCGCACCGACCGCGGGCGTGACGCACGCCCAGCCGCCGGGCGAAACGAGCGACACGAACGTCGTCCCGGGCGGCAGCGTGTCCGACTGGGCGACCGTGACCGCCGTGGACGGCCCTCCATTGGCCACGGTGAGCGTCCAGGAGGCGTTCTGGCCGGGGACGAGCGTCGCCGGGCCGGTCTTGACGACCGAGAGGTCCGCCGAAGGCGCCAGCGTATCGGTATCCGTCGCGGAGTTGTTGCCCGGGTTCGGATCGGTCACACCCGCGGGGACGGAGACGGTCGCCGTGTTCACGAGCGAGCCCGTCGCCGAAGGCGAAATCGTCGCGACGAGTGTGTAGGTCGCCGTGCCGCCTGCCAGGAGAGAAACGGTCGACGCGATGTTTCCGGCTCCGCTCGCCGCGCCGCAGCTCGACCCGGCCGTCGCGGCGCACGTCCACGTCGCCGACGTGATCGCGGCGGGAATCGTGTCGGCGACCGGCGCGTTCACGACGGCGCTCGGTCCGGCGTTCGCGACGACGATCGTGTACGTCGTCGTCGTCCCGGGCACCGCCGTCGGCGTGCCGTCCGTCTTCGTGATCGAGAGGTCGGCCGAGAGGACGTCGAGATGGGCGCTCGTTCCCGCCGGGTTCGAGCCGATCGTCGTGACGAGCGCGCCCGCGGCGATCACGTTGTCGTATCCGCCCGCCAGCGCCGTGGTCACCGGCACCGTGATCGTGCAGCCGCCCGCGGGAATCGAGGCCCCGCTCTTGTACGTGACGCTCGGGCCGCCGGCGGCCGCGACGACGTTCGCCGATGCGCACGAGCCGCCGACGGTCGCGGGCGTGCCGAGCACGAGATTCGCCGGCAGCGTGTCGACGAAGTCCGACGCAAGGGTCAGCGCGACCGCGTTCGTGTTGCCGAGCGTCAGGGTGAGCGTGGAGCTCGCACCGAGCGGGATCGAGGCCGGCGCGAAGGCTTTCGCGATCGTGGGCAGCGCGAGGACCTGGAGGGTCGCCGAGGCCGCCACCGTGTTGCTTCCCACGGTGGTCTGGACGGCGCCGATGGCGATCAGATTCACGTACGAGCGCACGGTCGAGGACGTCACGTCCACCTGGATCGAACAACCGCCGTTTGCGGGCAGAGCTCCCCCGCTCTTGTACGTCAGGGTCGTGGCGCCGGCGTTCGCGACGACGCTGGCGGCCGTACAGCCGCTTCCGAGGAGGAGGTTCGGCGGCGCCGCGATGAAGAGACCCGGCCCGGGGAACGTGTCCACGAGGTCGGCCGTGAGCGTGGCGGCCGTCAGGTTGCCGTTCGAGATCGTGAGGGAGAGCTTCGAGACGCCTCCGGCGCCGATGACGGTCGGGGAGAACGACTTCGCGACGCTTGGGGGCTGGAACGGGTTGACGAACAGGCGGTCCGTGGCCGGCGCCGCGTTGTTCCCCGCGTTCGTCTGAAGCGCGTTTGCGGAGATCGTGTTCACGTACGGCCCCCCGGGCAAGTTGGACGTGACGTCCACGCTGACCGTGCAGCCGCCCGGCTGGATGGCGCCGCCCGTGAGCGTGACGCTCGCGGCCCCCGCCGAGACGGCGCCGCCCGAGCACGTCGTGGAGGCGTTCGGGGAGGCGGCAACGGAGACGTTTGCCGGCAGGGTGTCCGTGAACGGGCTCGAGAGCGTGAGCGCCGACGCGTTCGCGTTTCCGAGGATGATCGCCAGCGTCGACGTGCCGCCCGGATTGATCGTCCCGGGGTTGAACGACTTCAGGACCGTGGGGGGCGTCAGGGCCCTCACGAGGAGGCCCGCGAGGGCGCCCACCGTCGGGCTGCCTCCGTCCGTGACGAGCGCGCCGGCCGCGATCGTGTTCACGAAGAGGCCGGGCGTCGAAGAGGTGACGTCCACGATGATCGTGCAGCCGCCCGCTGGAATCGTGGAGCCGGCCGCGTAGGTGACGAGGCCGCCCGCCGCCGTCACGGCGCCCGTGCACGTCCCGCGGATGTTCGGGACGGCCGCCACCGTGACGGCCGCCGGCATATTGTCGTTGAGGGCGCCGCTCAGCGTCAGGGCCGAGCCGTTCGCGTTTCCGAGGGCGATCGTGAGCGCGGACGTGTCCCCCGTGAAGATCGTGTTTGGCGAGAAGCTCTTCGCCATCGTCGGGGGCACGAGGGCGCCGGGCCCGACGGCGAGGCTGGCGCTGGCCGGCAGCTGGTTGACGCCGGCGCTCGTCGAGAGCTGCCCGGCCGCGACGACGTTCGTGTAGACGCCCGGCGTCCCGGACGTCACGTCCACCGAGATCGTGCATCCGCCCGCCGGAATCGGAGCGGCATTCGCGTACGTGATGCTCGTGGCGCCCGCCGCGGCCGTGACGACGCCGGTGCAGGTCTTCACGATGTTTGGCGCCGCGGCCACGAACACGTTGCCCGGAAGGGCGTCGGTGAACAGCGCCGAGAGCGTGATCGCGGACGCGTTCGTGTTCCCGAGCGTCAGCGTCAGCGTGGACGTCCCGCCGGCGGCGATGGAAACCGGGTTGAACGCCTTGGCCACGGTGGGCGGCGCGTTCACGGTGAGCGTCGCCTGCGCGGGGCCCGTGTTCGAGAGGCCCTCGTTCGTGACGATGCTCGCCGCGGGAATGTTGTTGATGTAGACGCCCGGGGTGTTCGAGACGACGGTCGCGAAGAACGTGCAGCTCGTCCCGGCCGCGATCGTCGCGCCCGTCACGGAGAGCGTTCCACCGCCGGCGGTGGCCGCCACGACGCCGCCGCCCGTCGTCGCGCACGTGCCGCCTGGCGCGGGCACGGACGCGATCGCGACGCCCGCGGGAAGCGTGTCGACGAGCGAGACCCCGTTGATCGGGACGCCCGAGCCGTTCGTGATCGTCACCGTCAGGACCGTGGTCTGGCCGGGGTTTCGCGTCGGGTTCGCGAACGCCTTCGCGACCGTGGGCTTCGTCACGACGAAGAGCGTCGCGTTCGCGGGGGTCTGGTTCGGGATGCCTTCGTCGGTCGTGACGGAGTTCGCCGGGATCGTGTTGTTGTAGGCGCCCAGCGTGTTCGACACGACGTCGACCGTGATCGAGCAATTCGTTCCGGGCGCGATCGTGCCCTGCGTGAACGTGACGGAGCCGCTCGACCCGCCGTTGGCGGTGGACACGACCGCGAGGCCACCAGGGCCGGTCCCGGCGCAGGTCGTCGCCGCGTTCGGCGTGGCGGCGATGAAGACGCCGTTTGGCAGCGTGTCGGTGTAGGTGACGCCGTGCAACGTGAGGGGCGTCGGCGCGCTCGGATCGAACGAGCTCACGAGGCTCATATGGAGGGTCGAGACCTGCCCGACGGCCACCCATGCAGGCGAGAAGGCCTTGAGGACGTTCAGGCCCTGCAGCGTGGACAGCGTCGCGGACGTACCCGTAGCGTTCGTGTACCCCTGGTTGCTGACGACGGCGCCGGCCGGGATCGTGTTCGTCAGGTTCAGGAAGCGCGTGGACGTCGTCGTCACGGTCACCCGGCACGTCGTGGTCGGGGGAAGCGTGGCTCCGGTCAGGCGCACCTTGCCGTCTCCGGCGAGCGCCGTCACGATGCCGCCCGCGCACGTGGTACCGGCGCCCGGCACCGAATAGATCACGATGCCAACCGGGAACGTGTCCGTGAACCCGACTCCCGTGATCGTCGAGGCCGACGGGTTCGTCACGTCGATCTGGAGGATGGACGGCTGCCCGCCCGTCACGACGACCGGGTTGAACGACTTGTTGATGTTGATCTGGGCCGCGATGACGGTCAGATTCGCCGTGACGGCGGCAGTGTTGGACGCACCCTCGGCGCTCGTGATCTTCCCGATCGGGACGGTGTCACTCCACGGCCCGGCGCCGCTCGTGACGACGTCGAAGGAGAAATCGCAGCTGGCGCCGGCATTCAGCGTCGCGCCGAGGAGCTGGGCGCGCGCGATCCCTGGGTTGACGACCATCGTCGGCGAGCCCGCGCAGTTCGTGGCCGCGTTCGCCGGGTTCGCCACCGTCAGACCGGCGCTGAAGGTGTTGTCGTCCACCGCGACGTTCGTGAGCGCGCCGCTCGACGTGTTCGTGACCGTCAGCTTCACGCGGGATACGCCGCCGGAAGAGACGGACGCCGGGGTGAAGCTCTTCGTCCCCGTCACTCCCGTGTTGATCGTGAGGTTGGCCGAGACCGCCGCGGGAATCGTCACGCCCTGCGTGTTCGTGAAGTCCGCCGGGTTGATCGTGTTCGTCTTCACGCCCAGCGTCGACCCGGTCACCCTCACGGTGATCACGCAGGTCGCTTCCTGCGAGGCGACCGGCCGCGCAGGCACCGTCCCTCCGGTCAGCTTGACGACGACGTCGTTCGGGAAGGCCTGCAGGGAGCCGCCGCACGTGTTCGTCGCGGCCGGGTTCGCCGCGAGCGTGACGCCGGCGGGCAGATTGTCGGTCAGGGCGACGCTCGTCAGGGCCGTCACGGTCCGGTTGAAGAGCGTGATCGTGAGCGTCGATTGCTGGCCCTGAGCGATCGCCGCGGGGGCAAACGCTTTCGTGACCGCGCCGGACGCGATGGAGACGACGTTGACGCTGCCCGCGTTGACATTCCCGACGCCGCCCCCGGGCCCCGTGCCCGTGATGCTCCCGATCGGGATCGAGTTCGTGAACGTCAGCCCCGTGGGCGCGGTCGCGGGAAGCTGCGCCCAGATGCTGATCGTGCAGACGCCCGGGCTCGCGCCGACGCCGGCCACGATCGTGCCGCCCGTCCAGAGGAGGCCCGCATCCGCGGCCGTGGGCGCCGCTCCCGTGTCGACGCCCGCGGCGTCCGTGCCCGTGAACGTGCCGCCGGTGCAGCCCGGCGCCGGAGCCGTGAAGAAGCCGCTCCCCGCGTTGAAGAGCGTCATCTGGTTCGTGCCGTTCCTCGGCAGGACGTCCTTGAACGTCACGCCCGTGACCGGCCCGCCCGAGAAGTTGTTGATCGTGACCGTGAACTGGGTCCACTGCCCCGGGGCGACGTTGGTGACGGTGACCGCCTTCGACACCGTGAGCTGCGCGTTTGCCGTGAGCGTCGCGGTGACGGGCCCGGGGCTCGCGAAGCTCTTCGGATTCACGACGGCGTTCGCCGGCACGGTGTTCACGTGGGCGCCGTCCACCGTCGACGTCATGGAGATCGTGAGCGTGCAGTTCCCCCCGGGGCCGGCCTTGGCCCCCGTGAGCGTGATCGTCTGGTTGATGAGGTTCGCAGGCGCCGCGAGCGTCCCGTTCACCGCGCCCACGCCCGTGCAGACGACGGCGGGGTTCGGGGTCGCCGGAACGCTCGTGGCGTCCATGACCTTCAGCGTCGTGCCGGTCAGGTCGTCCGTGAAGCTCGTGATGTCGAGCGCGTTCGCGGTGCTCGCGTTGCTGATCCTGAGCGTCATGACCGAGGGCTGGCCGGCCGGGATGTTCAGCGTGGCGAAGCTCTTCGTGACGCCGATCGGTGTCGCGACGGTGAGGGGCTGGCTGAAGGCCGGACTCGTGAGGCCGCGCGTGTTCCCGATCGCGCCGGCGCCGACCAGATTCGTGAACACCTGGGACGTCGGCACGAGCGCCGGGACGACCACCTTCACGGTGATCGTGCAGGTGCCGCCTCGGCCGATCGTGCCGCCGGCGAGCGTCACGGCCCCGTCGCCCGGAGCCGGAGCGGGCGACAGCACCCCGTTCACAGAGCCCGTGCCCGAGCAGCTCGTCGAGGCGCCGGCAGGGTTCGCGACGACCATCCCCGCGGGGAGCGTGTCCGTGAAGCTCGTGAGCGGGATCGTCGCCCCCGCGTTCGGGTTCGCGAGCGTGATCGTGAGGGTGACGGGATCGCCCGCGATCGCGGGCGAAGGCACGAAGGCCTTGCTTCCCGTCGGGTTGCCCAGCGCATTGACGGACAACGTCGCGCTCGCGGGAGTCGTGTTGAAAATGTCGACGCCGCTTTCCTTCGCCGTGTAGCCGCTCGTCGTCGCGTTCGGCGTCGTGTTCGCGGGAATCGTGGCGACGTGGTTGCCCGTGGTCGTCGCGGTCACGTCGATCTGGAAGAAACACTGCCCGTCCACGGTTCCGGTGCCCGCCGGGATCGTGCCGGCCGTCAGGAAGACCGTGGACGTGCCCGGGGCCGCCGCGCTGACCGTGAAACCGCAGGTGTTCGTGATGTTCGCCGGGCTCGCGATCGTGATCGCGGCCGGCAGAACCTCCGTGACCGCCGCCGCGGTCAGCGGGACGAGGGAGCTGTTCGCGATCGTGATCCGGTACTGGGAGACGTCGCCGGGGTTGATCGTCGCGGCCGTGAACTGGTGGTTGATCGTCGTGGACGCCAGCGCCGAGGCGGAGCAAAGCCCGGCGCCCACGAGGAGCGCGCGAAGAAGCCATGCGGGGCGTTCAAGCGGCGTACGCAAGGATTTCACGAAGGAGCCGCGACGCTACCCGACTCACCCCCGCGACTCAAGCGTCAAATTGCATCAGGACGCGGGCTCAGTCGAGCGCCGCCGCGAAGGTCCGGACGATCTCGCCGGCCGGCTGGACGGACGTGATCGTCGCGACGCTCTTGCCCGCCTGCCAGCAGTCCGCCGACGTCGCGCCCTTCATCGACGCGCCCTTGAGCCGGTAGAACGACGTCAGCGTGTACCACCCGCGGATCCAGTGCTTCGTCGTCCGTCCCTTGAGCATGAGCCGCCCGATCGGGCCGGCCTTCGTCCCCATCCGCTGGATGAACGGCGTGTTGATGACGGCGAGCGGGACGCCCGTGACACGCTCGGTGGGGACGATGTCCTCCTCCTCCGCCGCGAGGATCGCGTTCTTGTAGTCGGCGTGCGCCGTGCACTCGGTCGCCGCGATGAAGCGCGTGCCGCACTGGACGCCCGCGTACCCGAGGTCGAGCATCGCGCGGAACTCCCTCGGGCTGCCGACCCCTCCCGCGCAGACGAGAGGGAGCTTCAGGTCCGCGATCTCCGCAAAGAGCTCCTCGGGGCTCTTCTTCCCGAGGTGCCCGCCCGCCCGCCGATTCACGCAGATGAGGCCGTCCACGCCCTCGGCGGCGGCCTTCTCGGCCCAGCGGCGGTCGATCACGTCGTGGTACACGACGCCCCCCGCGCTCTTCACACGGTCCACGACCCAGCGCGGGTTGCCGAGCGCCGTCACGAAGAAGCGCACGCCCTCCTCGAGCGCGACGTCCACGTAGTCGGACATGCGCTTGGCGTAAACGGAGGACAGGGATTTCTCCGTAAGGACGTTGAGGCCGACGGGCTTTTTCGTGAGCGACCGGATCTCGCGCATCCCGGCGCGGAACTCCCGCTTGTGGACGTAGACGAGGGAGAGCGGCTGAACGATCCCGATCCCGCCGGCCTCGGAGACGGCCGCGACGAGCTCGGGGTTCGAGCAGGGATACATCGCCCCGCAGATGAGCGGCACCTCGATGCCGAGGGCCTCGGTCAGGGCCGTCTTCACGCCTTCACCGGCCCCGCGAGCCACACGGCCCGCCCCTTCGCGACGACGTCGCCCGCCTCGTTCGTGAGGACGCTTTCCACGAGGACCTCCTTCTCGACGATCTCCGTGAAGACCGGCGCGTCGCACGTGGCCGTGATGGTGCCGCGCGCCTTCTTGAGGAATTCGCATTCGACGCGGACGAGGATCGTGCGCATCCCGTCGGGCAGCCCGTAGCCCAGCGCGAGGCCGGTCGTCATCTCGGCGAGGTTGGTGAGGGCGATCGCGTGGATGGACGTGAGGTGGTTGCGCACGCCGCGGCGGTCGCCCATCGCGATCACGGCGCGGCCGGGCTGGAGCACCCGAATGCGCGGGCTCACGCTTCCCGAGTACGGGATCGCGAAGCCGAAGATGCGCGAGAAGAGCCACGGCCCGCCCGGCAGATCCCGGAATCGGGTCCACCACGCGCGCAGTGTCGTCACCGAAGCCGCCATCCGTCCCCCGGACGCGGATTCTAGGGGCCGGGGCCTCCGCCGCCGTCGAGACGCGTTCTCTGGCATCCTGTCGGCGAGGCGCACCATGGCTCCCCCTCTTCTCCGCCGCGTCGCCTTCGTCCTCCTCGTTGCCCTCGCCCCGCTCGCGCTGGACGGCTGCGTCTCGATCGGGGTCTCGCGGGCCGACCTTCCGGCCCCTCCCGAGCCCGGCGCTCCGCCGCGCGGGGCCGTCACCGTCGCCATCTACGAGAAGCCGGCCGACCGCGAGGCCGACCGGCACGCCGCCTTCCCTGTCCTGTCGGAGCTCGTCCGGGTTGAAAAGGCCGGCGAGACCCTCGTCGCGCGCTCGATGAACGCGACGTGGACCGTGCAGGACCTGCCGCCCGGTCCGTACCGCCTGCGCGTCACGAAGAGGATCGACGACCTCGGCAACGTCGTCGCGCTCGACAACCCCGGCGACAAGGCGTTCGACGTGCTCGCGGGAGAGCGAGCCGTCGTCTCCGTCGTCCTCAAGAAGGTGCCCGTCTTCTGGATCGTCGTCCTGGCGCTCACGGTCGTCGCGCTCGTCGTCCTCGCGATCATCGGCGTCCACAAGGGCGACCTCCCGAAACCCCCGCCGCTGCCGCTCCCGCCGATTCCGCCCGTCGCGATCGTCATCCCGCTCGGGTCGCAGGGCGGAGAGGGTGGGACCACCCTGCCCCCGCCGGAAGCCGTCGACGTCTTTCCCGCCCCGGGTTCCGTCGTCGCCGCGCGGCGCGTCGCCGTGACGTTCCTTCTCTCGATGCCGCTCGTCACCGGCGGAATCGAAGAGGGCGCCGTCCTCGCCGTCGGAACGGCCTCGGGCGACGTCCGCGGCGGCACGTCGTACCTCCCGGACGAGCAGCTCCTCACCTTCACCCCGGCGCGGGACTTCGCGCCCGGCGAGGAGATCACCGTCACGCTCGACCTCTCGAAGCTGCGCGGCAAAACGGGACGAACGGGAACAGGAAGGGCCTCGACCTCGTTCAAGGTCGCGCCATGAGGGTCGTCACCGTCAACGTCGGCCTCCCGCGCGACGTCGCGTTCGGAAAGCGCCGCATGCGCACGGCCATCCTCAAGGATCCGACGAACGGCGCCGTCCCGCTCCGGCGCCTCGGCTTCGAGGGGGACGGGCAGGCCGACCCGCGCTATCACGGCGGCCCCGACAAGGCGGCCTACCTCTACCCGTTCGAGCACTACGCCTACTGGGCGGACGTCCTCGGGCGGAAGGACCTCGCGCCCGGCGCGTTCGGCGAGAACCTCACGACCGAGGGCCTCCTCGAGACGGACGTCCGGATCGGGGACGTCTTCGAGATCGGGACGGCGCGCGTCCTCGTCACGCAGCCGCGGACGCCGTGCGCGAAGCTCGGCGCGAAGTTCGGATCGATGACGTTCGTGAGGACGTTCGCGACCGCGGGCCGGCCCGGGTTCTACCTGCGCGTCGTCCAGGAGGGGATGGTCGAGGCGGGCGACGCGATCGCGCGCGTCTCGACGGACCCGAAACGGCCGACTGTCGCCGAGGTCTACGGCTCTTAGCGGCGGGGGCGCCCCGCCTGTAGACTTCGCCGGGAGTCGACATGGCGAACTGGGAACGGAAGGAAATCGCTCTCCGGACGATGGCGACGGGGCACGTGCTCACGGCGCCCGTCTTCCGGTGCCACGGCCGCAGCGAGCGCCCGCTCGCGTACATCCAGGCGAACGTCCACGGCGGCGAGCTGCAGGGCAACGCGGCCATCCTCGCCCTCTTCGACCTCCTCGAGAAGGAGAGCCCGCGCGGAAGCATCGTCCTCGTCCCGCGCGTGAACCCCGTCTCGGCCAACCAGCAGGTCGGCGACTACGTCGCGGGCGTCTACGACTTCGGGTCCGGGCAGAACTTCAACCGCGGTTACGTGAACCTCACGGGGCCTTCGCGGGGCAGCTCGGCGTGCTACGTCGACGTCGACGCATTCGCCGCGGTCCACCGCGACGCGACGCTTTCCGAGATCCGCGACGGCTTCCGCGAGGCCCTGCACGGCGCCCTCGGGGCCGTGCGCGAGGGCTCCGGCCCCTGGGGCATCGAGAACCGCCTCGAGCAGTCGCTCGCGATCCAGGAGATGGCGCTCGACGCCGACGTCGTCCTCGACCTGCACACGGGCGACCGCGCGCCGCGCTACCTCTACGCGCCCGCGGGCACGACGGCCGCGACGCGGGCGTTCGGGATCCCGTTCGTCCTCGAGGTGCCGCCCAAGTTCGGCGGCGCGCTCGACGAGGCCGCCTTCGTCCCGTGGAACGACCTCTCGGAGGCCTTCCGCCGGATCGACCGCACGGACGTCCGCCGTTTCGTCGACGGCTTCACGGTCGAGCTCGGCTCGATGAACGCGTTCTCGATGGCGCAGGGAGTCGAGGACGCCCGGCGGATCGCGTCGGCGCTGCGCTACTACGGCGTGCTCGACGGCGAGCCCGACGAGCCGCCCTACCGGATCGTGTGCTGCGACGTGGGCGACTACCGTTCGATCTACGCGCCCGCCGCCGGCCTCGTGGACCAGGCGATATCGCCCGGCACGCCCGTCCGCAAAGGCGACCTGCTCGCCCGGATGGTCGACCCGTCGCGCTGCACGGCGATGCCCCCGCGGTCGGCGGACGCCGTCGTCGAGGTGCGCGCGCCGGACGACGGCGTCGTGCTTCTCTTCCACGCGTTCGCATCCATCCCGAAGGGCGCGCGGCTGCTCTCGATGATGACGAACGTCCGGCAGCTCTAGGGCGTCAGGGCAGCCACTCGAACGCCCGCTCGAGCGTCCGGACCCGGCCATCCGGCGCGCGGAACACGACGCGCAGGACGTGGCTCGCAGCATCCCCCGGTAGCGGCGCGAGCCGCGCCTCGTATCCGGCGGTGCCGCAGCTTCCGAGCCCCGGGATCGCGGCCGCCACGTCCCGGCGCGGCGTGCGCGTGAAGGCCGACGGCGAGCGCCGGTCCTGGTCGACGCGGAACTCCACGATCTCGCCTGGGCCTTCGGGCGTCTGGCTCCAGCCCGTCACGTCGAGCGCCCCGCGGACGACCGCGCCCTCCGCAGGCACGTCGATCGAGGCCGGAAACCCGTGGTCCTCGGAAGAGGGAACCCGCGGGGCCGCTGCGGCGTGGCGACGGAAGGACTCCGTGTCCCCCGCCGCCGCGGGCCCCGGACCGCGCCGGACGAAGAAGATCCAGTCGTCGCCGCCTGCATGGTCGAGGCGCTTCGGGGAATCGAAGATCCCGGCGCGCATTCCGGCCTCCATGAAGTCCAGCGTCGGAGCGAGCCGCCGGAGCGGAAGAGCGTGCTCGTGGACGACGACGACGCCCGTCGGCCACGCCGCGAGCGTGTCGAGGAGCGATTCCGGGATCGGCGCCACGGCGAGCGCCTCCGCGAACTCCACGTTGCGGCGCGGAACGTAGCTCGCGTTGCCGTTCACGATCGGCTTGAAATGCGCGAGGCTCGCGAACACCCACCGGGCGTCGGATGGAGAGTGAAAAAGAGGGAGATGGAGGATGGGACCACCGGTCTCGATGCGGGTGAGGAACTCCTCGACGGGTGGGGCCGGGACCTCCGGCCGGAATCCAAAACGCACGGTCTGGCGCACGTCCACCGCGATTCCCGCCCCGAGAGCGAGAGCCGCGGCCGCGCGGCCGGCGGGTGACGCGAGCCGCTCGAGCAGGATCGAGCAGCCGGCGGCGGCGAGCAGTCCGAACCCGACCTGGGAGACCGCGCCGAAGCGCGCGAACGCCCGGATCCCGCCGAAGAGTGGCGGCGCGAGCGCCTTGAGAGCGGGGATGAGCGGCCCACCGGGTCCGAGCGAGCCCGCGAAAGAGACCGCGACGAGGACGACGCCCGTCGAGACAAGGCCGCTCGGCCGGCGCCGCCAGAGCAGAGCCACGATTGCAAGGGCGCCGAGAGCGAGCGAGGCCGTGCCGGGATAGAGCGCCTTCTCCGACCCGCTGCGCCGCGTGAGAAACGCCTGGCCGGGATTCGAATCGGTCGTCGCCAGCCAGTCGGCCGGCGCCGCGGAAAAGAGCGCGGCCTCGGCGTCGCTGCGGCGGAAGTCGTTGTCCCGGCGGGCCTCGATCATGTGCACCGCGAGGGGCAGGAGGAGGACGAGCGCGAGGGCGAGAGCCGAGGCGAGCTTTCCGAGCGCCGCGGGCCTTCGGGCGCTTCTTCCCGTCAGGAGGTCCAGCAGGACGACGCCGCCCAGCGCCACGAGTGCGAACGCGAAGAGGTGCAGCGAGAACCAGCCGAGCCCGCCAAGCGACGCGCCGAGCGCGAGAACGGCCGCCGGGCGACCTTTTTCCCTCACGGACTTCCAGGCGAGAAGCGCGAGAGGGATTCCGCCTGCCGCGACGAACGAGACGTAGCCGAACCCGCAGGCGGTCTCGGCGCCGAGCCCCGCCGCGGCGGCGCCGAGCAGGGCCGGGAGGCGCGGGGAGCCGTAGGCGACGGCGAGACGCGCCGTCGCCCAGACCGAGAACGCAATCCCGAGGAGGCACAGGACGTTGAAGACGCCGACCACGGGGAGGCCAGCCGCGGCGAGCGGGACTCCCGCGACGCCGTAGCCGACGAGCGGCTCGGTGAACGCGAGCGTGTTTCGCGCGGGCGCGAAGATGTTCGCGTCGAAGAGCGACGTCCCCGCGCCGTTGAGCGCGTGCCGCACCCATGCGAGCTGCCAGGCCTGGAGCGGCGCGTCGTAACCATCCCTCAAATGGGTGAGAACGCGCGGCAGGGCGAATGCCGCCCACGCCGTCGCCGCGAGGCAGCACACGGCGAAGTCGGCGAAGGCGCCCCGCGCGCCCGGAGCCCGCACCGGTGAGGGAACGTCGTCCCTCTTCACGGTTATCTCAGGTATCCGAGGCTTCTGAGGTTCTCGACGTACTCCTTCGGGTCGACGCTTGGCGGCGCGCCGGCGCGGCGCCTGCCCCAGGAGGCGACGGTCTCGGACGTCGCGGCGCCCGGCGCGAGCAGATCCGCCCGGACCTTCCCCGCGACGTCCCGCGCGGCCGGAACGCCGAGGACGGCGAGGATCGTCGGCGCGACATCCGCGGGCTCGAGCTTGCTCGTCGTCCCCGCCTCGCCTTCGCGCGCGAGCGGCCCCAGCAGTGCGACGACGCCGCCCGGCTCGCGCCGCCCGGCGTCGAGGACGAAGACGGCGAGGTCCGCGCCCGCGAGGAGCGCCGGGTCCGCAAGGAACGCGCGTACCGCCGCCGTCTCGGCCGTCAGGGCCTCGGCGAGGACGACGCGGTCGGCCGCGCTCCGCTCGGGCGCGGCGAGGGCCGACGAGAGGATGTCGGGCCCCGGAAGATAAACGAGCGAGAGGCGCGGCTTCTCCCGCGCGGCGGCGTCGCGGAACGCCGCGATCGCGAAGGCGTCCAGGCCCTTCGCGTCCGCGACGAGCCTCTCGAGCGAGCCGGGCTCCGGCGCGAGCCGCGGCGCAAGTCGGGCCGCCCGCTCGGCGGCCTCGGCGGGCCAGCCCTCGCCCGCGAGAGACGCCCCCGAACGGGCCGCGAAGAAGAGGTGGTTGCCGAGGACCGTGCCGCCGCCGGCGGCCGCGGGGTACGTCGTCCACCAGTTGACGGTGAGCGAGGCGACGCCGCCTCGGCTCGCGACCTCCCATGCAGCCGGGGCGCGCCGCGCCGCCGCCGTCACGGACTCGAGGCGCGCGAGGTGCAGCGCCGGGAGGATGCGGCCGAGGTAGAGGCCCGCGCCCGCGAGAGGGCGAACGGGCGCACCGACTCCCGCGACGCGCACGAGGTCGAGCGATCCGATCCCGTGCCGGCGCGCCGGCTCCCCCGTCGCGACGGTCGTCCAGAACGCCGCGGGATCGCGCACGGACTTCGCGTACGAAGCGCGAACGCCTCCGGCCACGGGCGGCTCCGCCGTCCACCCGTCCACCGCGACGACGACGACGCGGCGCGCGTTCGCGGCGACGACGAGCGGGCCCTCCGCCGGAGGCGCGGGCCGGAGCGCGAGGACGGCGGCGACGGCCAGGAACGCGAAGGCGGCGGCCAGGAATCCCGCGAGCCGGCCGCGGCGCGAGGTTGGGAGCAGGAGGCGGCCCGAGGCCGCGAAGACGGTGAACGCGAGGCCGCGCGCGACGCGCACGGCGATGAGGACGGCGAGGGCGACGGCGGCGAGCACCGCGACGACGCCCGGGAGGCCCGCCGTCTCGAGCGCGGGCCGCGCCGCGGCCACGCCGGCGACGCCCGCGAGGATGCCGAACGCGACCGCGACCTCGGTGGACGCCTCCTCCGCGTCGCCGCGGAGGCGCCCCCGGAGGAGCGCGAGGCCGACGAGCCCGGCGACGAGAAGGGTCGCGAGCGCGGCCGCGCCCGCGAAAAGCCAGAGAAAGAGGACCGCCGCGTCGCGGAACGTCAGCGCCGACGAGACCGCGTGGAGGACCGCGCCCGCGAGGGCGACCGCCGCGGCAAGGAAGAGCGCGCCGGTCGCCGCGCCGAGCAGAAGCGCCCGAGTCCGGCTGCGCGCGGCGAGCGCGCCCTTGAGGACCGCCCCCTCGACGCCGCGGTCGAGATAGCCCTTCTCCCGCAGGCGCTCACGCGCGGCATCCAGCGAGAGAGGGGACTTTTCTTCCATCCCCCGACTTTAGCGCTTGCGGTCTCTCAGCATCACGGCGAACTCGCGCAGGAGGTCCGCCTTCTTCCCGAAGGGCTTCAGGGAGTCGAGGGCGTGCTCCGTGAGCTCGGCGACGAGCGTGCGCGCGCCCTTCGCGCCGACGTGGCGCACGAACGTGGGCGCCGGGGCGCGGCGGGCGGACTTGCCGGTCTCGGCGGCGTCGCCCTCAGCCTCCAGGAGATCGTCGACGATCTGGAACGCGAGGCCGACGTTGCGCGCATACGAGCGCAGCGCCGCGAGCTCTTTCTCGCGCGCGCCGCCCACGACGGCGCCGAACTCGGCCGAGGCGACGAAGAGCGCACCCGTCTTGCGGGCGTGAATCGTCTCGAGGCGGTCGAACGTCGCGTCGGAGGCGCCCGTCTTCAGGTCCAGCGCCTGGCCCGACGCGAGGCCGAGAAGACCCGACGCGTCCGCGAGGCGCGAGACGAGGTCGAGCGCGGTTCCGGGCGGCAGTCCGGCGCCGCGGCGCGGGTGGAGGCCCGCCTCGGCGAGCGTCCCGAATGCGCGCACGAGGAGCGTGACCGCGGCGAGGATCGCGATGCTCTCCCCGTGCGAACGGTGGAGCGCCGGGCGGCCCCGGCGGGTCGTCGCGTCGTCCATCGACGGGAGGTCGTCGAGCACGAGCGACGCCGCGTGGATCATCTCGATCGCGGCGCCCGCGTCGACGAGCTTGGCGCGCGGCGCGCCGAAGAGGTCGCCCGCGAGCACGACGAGCGCCGGCCGGACGCGCTTGCCCGGCGAAAGCAGGCCTTCGCGAACGGCCGGCGGCAGGGGGTCGAGGGGGTCCGGCTCACCCTCCGGCGCCGCGAGAAGGTCCGGAAGGCGCGCGTCGACGCCGACGCGCACCTCACCGAGCAGCTTCGAGAGGGCCGAAGGGGGCACGGGGGTCAGGCGAAACTCGCCAGCGCGTCCTTCTCGTTCGGGTAGACGTCGAAGACGGTGATGAGCTGCGTCACCGTGAGGACGTCGCTGATCTTCGGCGGAAGGCTCTGCAGCTTCAGCTTCGCGCCCTTGTGCGTCGCCGTCGTGTAGCAGCCCACGAGCTCGCCGACGCCCGACGAGTCGATCGTCGTGACGTCCTTCATGTCGACGAGGATCTTCATCGCCCCGCCGTTCACCGCCGCGTGGATCGCCTCGCGCATCTGGAGGTCGCCCGCGCCGATCGTGATCTTCCCGTGCAGCTCGATGATCTTGACGTCGCCGACGTCCCGGGTGGTCACCGAAGTTTTCATGGTGTGTGCACTCCCTTCTTCGTTTCGGAATCCAGTTTCTTCTTCATGGAGAGGATCGTCCCGCCGTTCTCGCCGCGCGAGAACGTCACCTCGTCCATGAACGTCTTCATGTAAAAGATACCGCGGCCCGAGGTCTTCATCTGGTTTTCCGGCGCGAGGGGGTCGGCCACCGCCGTCGACTCGAAGCCCTGTCCCTCGTCCCCGACGACGATCTCGATCGTCTCGGCGCCGCCGGCGAGCGACAGGTAGACGCGCTTGGCCGGGTCCTGCTGGTTGCCGTGCTTGATCGCGTTCGCGAGCGCCTCCCGAAGCGCGACCCCCATCCAGTGCTCCGCGTCCGTCCCCACGCCGCGCGCCTTGCAGACGTGCTCGAGCACGGCTTGCGCCAGCTCGAGATTCTCGTAGCGGCTCGAGAGCCAGAGGACGATGGGGCCCGGCGGCGGATTGCTCATCGCAAGCTGCAAGGGACGCGCTGTTAAGCTGGCCCCGATGTGTCACCTCTCCCGTTTGCTGAAGCCGGGCGCATGATACGCGACGCCGTCTCGACCGGGAAAGGGAGCGCTTCGCACCGGGTCCCGGCGCTCCTGGCGGCCGCCGCCGTCCTCGCCGCCGCCCTCGCGGCGACCGCGGCGTCTCCGCTCGCGCAGCGGCTGCCCGAGGCGGTCGCGGAGGCCCAGAAGCTGGTCGAAAGGGTCCGCGGCGTCCCGTTCCGGGGGGCCGTGGCATCCGCCCTCCTCCCCGAGAAAGACCTCGCGAAGATCCTGGGGAAGAAGATCGTCGAGGACCTGCCCGTGCCCTTCCCCCGGTACGCCGCCTCGCTCGCCGCCGTCGGCTTTCTCGACCCGGAGGCCGGCCTCGAGGAGAAGCTCACGAGGCTCTACGCGCGGCAGGTGGCGGGCTTCTACGACCCCGAGGTCAAGAAGTTCTTCATCGTCCCCGAGCGCACGGCCGAGGCGGCCGCCGTCGCGCCCGCGCTCGGCCTCTCGGCCGGGACGCTCCTCGAGGACGCTCTCCTCGCGCACGAGCTGACCCACGCGCTCCAGGACCGCCGCCTCGACCTCGTCCCGCGCATGAAGGCGCTCAAGGAATCCTCCGACGCGCTCCTCGCGCTCGAGGCGTTCCTCGAAGGCGAGGCCACCGTCGTCATGATGGACGCGCTCCTCGTGCGGCTCCCGCCCGAGGCGAAGGAGCTGTTCGGCGCGGACACGCTCTCGAACATGCTGTCCGGCCTCGCGGCGGGCACGACGAACGTCGACGGCTCCGAGGGCGTTCCGGACTTCTTCGTCAAGGAGATGCTCTTCCCGTACGTCTCCGGCACCGCGTGGATCGAGGCGCGGCGCGCGGGAGGCGCCGGCTGGACGACGATCGACGCGAACTACAAGACGCCGCCCACGACGACCGCGGAGATCCTGCACCCCGAGCGGACCGCCGCGCGGACGCTCCTCGCGCCGGCCGACCGCCCGGCGGCCGCCGACTTCCCGCCGGGGATGAAGGTCCTCTACGCCGACACGTTCGGAGAGTGGATGCTCGGGACGCTGCTCGAGCGCGCGGGGGCGCCGGACTCGAAGGCCCTCGCCGCCGAGTGGCAGGACGACCGGATCCTCTTCTTCGAGCCGAAGCGCGTCGAGGGCGAGGCGCGGCCCGTCGGATTCGTCTGGCGCATTCGCACGGCTTCCCCGGACGCCGCGCGCCGCCTCGCCGCCGCGCTCGCGCCTCTCTACGAGCGCCCGGACGGGCGGCCCGTCGCGGCCGTCGCCGCCAGGGGCGACCTCGTCGAGGTCGTGCGAGGGCGGCCGCAGCCGCCGAAGCGCGTCAGCCCCCCTGCAGGAACTTCAGGGCCGCCGGCAGAAAAATGAAGAGCTGCACGGCGTCGAACGTCCCGTGCGCGAGCATCGGGGCGACGACGCTCCCCGTCCGCGCGAACGCGATCGCGAGGACGGACGTGATCGCGAGCAGCCCGACGAAGAAGAACGGCTCCCCGTAGCCCGCGTGGGCGAGGAGGAAGAGGATCGAGGCCGGGACCGCCCCGAGCCGGCGCTGGAGAAACGCCCGGAAGTGGAACTCCTCGAGCGTCATCGCCGAGATCACGATCAGCAGCCGCTCGATGCCCGGGCGGCCCGCGAGCCAGCCGACGAGCGGCGGGATCGCGCGCTGCTGGTGGACGTCGAAGAGGCTCAGCAGGACGGCCGCCACGACGGCCACCACGATCGTCAGCGTCCAGCCGATCAGGCCGAGGGCGACGCCGGCCGCGGCCTCCGGGCCCGGCCGCTTCGACTCGAGCGCGAGAAACGTCCTCAGGGGCGGGCGGCCCGCGAGGAGCCACCATGACGCGAGAAAGACCGCGAGGATTCCCTGCACGAGGAAAACCTGCGTGATCTTCAGCGTCGAGACGTCGGGCTGGCGGCCGCCGGCGGCCGCCGGGAGGAGCGTCGTCGCGACGAGGAGAAGGAACAGCAGTCCGAGCGCCGCGCGCTTCCTCCACGGCGACGGGAACGCGTCGCGCCGGAACGCGCCCTTCCGGTCGGCCATCCACACGATGCCGACGAGGAGCGGAATTCCCGCCCCGAAGAGGAGGTTGCGTGCGAAGGGAGTCACGTGCGCGGACCGGCCGGGCGGGACTCTAGCAAAGCCCCGCCCGCTCGGCGCGAGGCGGTCAGGCTTTCGGGCCGCCCGGCTTGAGGACGACGGGGCGCGCGGCGGGGCGGCCGAACAGGAAGCCCTGCCCCCACTCGACGCCCAGCTCCTCGAGGCTCGCAAGCTCGGCGGGGTCCTCGATGCCCTCGGCGATCAGCTCGGCGTCGATGCGCCGGGCGAGCGCCGCGAGCGAGCCCACGATCTCTCGCTTGATGCGGTCGACGTGGAGGCCCGACACGAGCGTGTGCGCGACCTTCACGTACTCCGGGCGCAGCTGGACGATCGATTCGAGCCCGGAATAGCCGGAACCCGCGTCGTCGATCGCGAAGCCGAAGCCGGCGGCCCTGAGGCGCGCGACGACCTCGCGGAACGCCGGGTAGTTGAAGACGACCTCCTTCTCGGACAGCTCGAGAACGACGTCGCCGTGCGCGCGCGTCATCTCCGCGAGGTTGCGGTCGTCGAGAAAGACCGAGTGCGTCAGGAGGCGCGAGGACGCGTTCACGAAGAGACGCTTGGTGAGCGCGACGCGCGGAAGCGACGAGAAGACGGTCTCGACGCAGAGGCTCTCGAGCTCGAGGAGGAGGTCGCCCTCCCGCGCCACCGCGAAGAGGTCGTCCGGCATCTCGAGCTCGTGGTCCTGCGGGCCGCGGATGAGCGCCTCGTACCCGAGCACATCGCCCGTCTTCACGGCCACGATCGGCTGGAAGACGGCGCGAAGCTTCTTGCCGGAGAGGATCGCCTTGAGGCGCTCGACGAACCCCTTCTTCTCGCCGCTCTCGCGGGCGTCCGCGAGCCGCGAGGCCTCCGCGAGCGCGCGCATGAGGTTGCGCGCCGGCCTGACGCGCGGGTCGTCGGGCACCGCGAGCGCGGTCGCGTGGACGTGCATGAGATCGACGGACGAGCGGCCGAGCGCCTGCTTCATCCGCCGCACGACGCCGACGCGCAGGCGCGCGGCCTCGCTCTCGAGCGTCCCGCCCTTGCGGTTCGGCGTACGGCGCGCGAGGTCGAAGAGCACGAAGACGCCGTCGGAGCCGTTGAACGACATCGAGAGGAAACCCGGCGCGAACGGCGAGGCCGCGAGGTCCTCGCGGAGGCTCGCGGCCGTGACGCGGAGGATGCGGTCGTAGAGCTCCCAGCCGTAGAGGCTCTCGACGCCAGCGAAGCGCCCGAGCTGCACGTAGACGACGCCGAGGTTCGCAACGCGCTCGCCCTTGAGGTCCGCGAAGGGGTGCAGCGTGAGCCCCGTCACGGGGTCGTGGAGAAGCGACTCGAGCCGCAGTTTCTCGATCTCGGGCGCGGCGGCGGCCTCTACCGGCGTCTCGCGCGCCACGATCCTCAGGGGCCCCCGCGGGCGTGTGGGTTTCATCGCACTCCCTTCGCGGCGGCGCGTCCCGTCAGGGCGCGCGCGCGCGCCCTCAGGTCCTCCGCCCGGAACGGTTTCGTGAGGTGGTCCGTGCCGCCGACCTGCATCGCCGTGATGCGGTCGGCGACCTCGCCGCGCCCCGTCAGGAACAGGACGGGCAGCTCCGCCGTGACCGGCTGGCGCCGCAGGATGTCGCAGATCTCCCAGCCCGTGAGGCCGGGCATGTTCACGTCGAGGACGACGAGGTCGGGCGGCGTGCGGAGCACCGTCCTCAGGAATGCCGCGGAGTCGCTCGTGCCGTCGACCTCGAACCCGTCGTGCACGAGGACGGCCATCACGGCCTCGACCATCGCGGGGTCGTCGTCGAGGACGAAGACGCGGGTCGTCACGCGCGGCCCTCGCGCGAGAGCGGGAACATGATCGTCACCTCGAGCCCGTGCCCCTGCTCGGAGAGGAGCGAGATCTTCCCGCCGTTCTGGTCGAGGAGCTCCTTCGTGACGCCGAGCCCGATACCGCGCCCCGGAATGCCGGCCGCGACGGCCGCGGGGCTGCGCCAGGCCGGGGTGAACGCGAGCTTCTGCTCCTCGGGCGACATCCCGGAACCCGTGTCGCTGATCACGACGAAGGCGTGATTCGAGACGACGCTCGCCCTCACGCGCACCTGCCCGCCCGTCGGCGTGTACTTGACCGCGTTGTCGAGGACGTTGCGGAACGCACGCTGCAGCGCCACGGGATCGGCGAAGACAGGGATCTCGGGCGCTTCCGCGACGAACTCGAGACGGATGCGGTTCCCGTGGGCGGCGCGGTACGACTCGACCAGCGTCGAGAGGATGACGACCAGCTCCGACCGGCCGGAGGCCGCGGAACCCGGCTGCGCCGGCGCGGGGACGCCCGCGCGGGGCGGGACGCCGACGAGCGATTCCATGAGCGAGAGCTCGCGCGCGAGGGCCGCGAGGTGCTCGGCCGCGGGCAGCTCGCCGCGGCGGGCGCTCTCTCCGACGAGGTCCGTGTAGACGCGCAGGACCGTCACCGGCGACTTGAGGTCGTGCAGGATCTCGGCGCGCGTGTCCCGGCGTGGCGCGGCCGCGACCCGGCGCTCGCCGCCCTCTTCGTTCGTCTCCTTCGTCTCCTTCGTTTCCTTCGTCGCGGCCGGCGCCGCGGCCTTTCCGGCCGTCCGACTCGCGGCCTCGAGCGCGACGAATGCGGCAAGCGGCCAGAGGGCGCGGAGCGCGAGCGGCCGCGCCGCCGCGAGGGACGCCGGCGGGTGAAGCGCGACGAGGAGCGTCAGCCCGCCGTAAACGCCCACGAGAAGGAAGCGGCCCGCCTCGCGCGACGCGAGGGACGCGCACGCGAGGAGGACGAGGAGAAGCGGGAAGAGATCGCTCGCGGCTCCGCCCGTGCGTTCGAGAGCGAAGAGCGCGAGGCCGAGCGGCGCGAGGAGCCGCAGCGGCTCGGCGAAGGGGCCCAGGACGCGCGCGGCGCCGTCCGTGGCGAGCGCGGCGCCGGCGAGGATCGCGGCGGCGGCGATGCCGGCGAGAACCGGCACGTCCCCCGGCGTTGCGGCGCCCGCGGCGAGGAAGACGAGAAGGGACAGGGACAGGAGGGCCGGGGCCAGGAAGCCTCCGGCCGCCGCGGCTCTCAGCGGGGCGCGACCGTCCAGGGCGTCCTCCGCGCCGTCCGGCGCTCAGTGCACATACGCGCAACCCACCCGGACGCGGCCGTCCGGCAACGCGACGGAGCTCACCTTCCGCATCGCGATCGCGTGCGGCTCGCCCGAGAAGCGCTGGAGGATCTCGCCTTCGAGGCGGTCCGGCGTCTTCACGGCGCCCGTCAGGAACGACATTCCGCCGAAGGAGATGTCCTGCACCTCGGCGTGGAGCGGCCGCTTGGCCTTCGGGGGACCCACCTTCAGCGTGAGGCCCGGGACCGCGAAGCGCGGGTATCGGCGCGTGTGCTCGAAGGGCTTTCCGTTCTGCCGTTTCGAGGCATAGAGCCGGATGTCGCTCATCTTGAGGAGGAAATCGAGAAGGCGCCCGTCCGTCGGGAACGTCGCGACGCCGTAGTTGAGGCCGACCTTCATCCCGAGGCGCAGCGGAAGGCGGATGGCCGCGACGCGGTGGCGGATGCGCTCGGCGACCGCGAGGCTGTGGACGACGTCGCTGTTCGGGAGGACGGCCACGAACTCGTCCCCGCCGTACCGGCAGCCGGCGTCCACGACGCGCAGCGACTCGCGGATCGCCTTCGCGGTGCGGACGAGGATCCCGTCGCCGACCGGGTGGCCGAGGCGGTCGTTGATCGACTTGAAGCCCGCGAGATCCATCATGAGGACCGAGACGACGCCGCCCGCGCGCTCGGCGCGCGAGACCTCGCGCTCGAGGTGGTCGAGGAGGAACCGGCGGTTGTAGAGGCCGGTCAGCGGGTCCGTGATCGCGTTCACGCGCAGCGCGGCGATCTCGTGGTCCGAGACGATGCGCGGCTCCTTGACGAGCCCGAGGCGCGTGTGGAACTCGTGCAGGAGCGCGGTCTGGAGCGACAGGCCCTTGCCCGCGGCTGCCGCGAGGCGCCGGAACCCCGCGGTGACGCGCGCCCAGACGCGCGGAACGTCCTCGGCCGGGATCGTCACGCCCGTCCACTCGACGAGGAGCAGCCGGAGCATCTCCGCCCTCGCAATGCCCTCGCACGCGGCACCGAGCTCGCGCTCGAATCGCTCCTCGGAGAAGACGCGCGAGCGGCCCAGACGCGCGAGCCGCGCGACCCGCGAGGCGAGAGCCTCTTCGGCGCGCTCGGCGCTCACGGCCGCCGGCCCCGGACGCCGCCGAGCAGGCCGCGCGTCTCGGCGCGGCCGAGGTCTTCCGCGGCGCGCGCGACGTCGGCGACCGCCTCGCCGACCGGGAAGACGAGCATGAGCTGCCCGCCGTGGAGGAGGTCGACGAGCTCGCTGTCCGTCCGCGCCCACACGACGCGGCGGTCCGCGACGAGGAGGCGAGCCGTCGCGAGGCCGCCGGCGGCGGGATCGAGGCGCTTGAGGGTCTCGACGACGCGCCGCACCTGGGGCAGGCCGAAGCCGGCCGCGCGCAGGCGCGAGGCGAGGCGCAGCTTCACGACGTCCGTGAACGAGTAACGCCGCCGCGTGCCGTAGCCGGATGCGGCCGTCACGGACGGCCGCAGGAACCCGCGACGATCCCACCAGTCCAGCTGCCGGGCTGTGAGCCCCGTCAACCTTGCGACCTCGGCGGTCGAAAAAGAGGCCTGGAGGATACGGCGATTGAATTTCACGTGTGTATTTCGAATGATACACGACGGCCCCGGGAAAAATGCCGGAATGGCCCGGAATGGACAAAAAAAGAGGCGGCCGCGCACGGCGGCCGCCCAGGCATTCCGAAAGGTTCGGGACCTACTCGATGACGTGGATGTTCTTCTTCGCGCACATCTCCTTCATGACCTTCGGCCACACGGTCACGCTGACCTCCCCGAGGTGCGCCTTGCGCAGGAGGAGCATCAGGACGCGCGACTGGCCGATGCCGCCGCCGATCGAGAGCGGCAGCGTGCCGTTCACGATGCCCTGGTGGTACGGGAACTTCAGGAAGTGCTCCTGGTGCGTGAGGGCGAGCTGTTTCTTGAGCGTCTCGGCGTTCACGCGAACGCCCATCGACGAGAGCTCGTGGCGCCTCTTCGTGATCGGGTTCCAGACGAGGATGTCGCCGTTCAGGCCGTGCATCGTCCGGCCGTCCTTCGCGTGCGTCGGGGTGACCCAGTCGTCGTAGTCGGCGGCGCGCATCTCGTGCGGGTAGCCGTCCTTCAGCGTCCAGCCGATTCCGTAGATGAAGACGGCCGGGTGCTCCTGCAGGATCGCCGTCTCGCGCTGCTTGCGGGGGAGGTCCGGGTACATGTCGAGGATGTCCTCGGCGTGGAGGAACACGAGCTTGTCGGGCAGCGTCGGGAGTTTTCTCTTCTTGAGGCTCGGGAACGTCTCGAGCGCGAAGTCCTCCGCGCCCTTGATCACGCGCCAGATCCCCTCGACGGTCGCCGTCAGGAAGTCGAGGCTTCGCTGCTCGGGCGTGATGACCTTCTCCCAGTCCCACTGGTCGACGTAGGCGCTGTGGTCGTGGTCGAGGAAGTAGTCCTTGCGGACGGCGCGCATGTCGGTCACGAGGCCCTCGCCGGGCCTCATCCCGAACTGTTTCAGCGCGACCCGTTTCCACTTCGTGGCCGCCTGGACGACCTGTCCCTCGATCGGGTTCTTGCCGTTGTCGTTCGAGATGTGGAACGTGACGGGGCCGCGCGAGCCGTCGCGGTCGAGGTAATCGTTCACGCCGCTCTCGGCGTCGACGATGAGCGGGACCTCGACGCGCATGAGGCCGAGCTCGCGGCAGAGGCCGTCCTCGATGTACCTTTTCACGGCCGTGATCGCGCGCTGCGTCTCCTTCGGGTCGAGCAGCGGGGTGTAATCGTTCGGCAGGACCTTCTCGAGATCGGCGTAGTTCCCGATTCCCGGGCCCGCCAGGTCGGCTTTCTTGTCGAGGGCGATGGTCTTCTTCTCGAGGACTTCGGTCTTGTGCTTCATGCGCACGTCCTTTCTGCGGGGCACGCGCGCCCCTGTCCTCGGAAAACATGGGGCGGCGGGCGCCGGGCCGCGACTGATGCGGACGCATCAGGCAGGCGCTGGCGGCCGGATTGGCCCTACTTGAAGGTCAGGGGTTTCGGCGCGGGATGGAACGCGGGCTCGTAGATCGTCGAGGCGCGAGAGACCCTGACACGGCGCGCCTCGGCGAGCTGCGTGAGCGCCGTGCGGGCCTTGCCCTCCGCCTCCCGCCTCTTCGCGGCCGGAAGGCGCCTTGCGAAGGTGCTCATCGAAACGGCGCCCATCATCTCGGTTCGCGCACGCTCCGCGTTCGCGAGCGAGTCGAGGAGACGCTGAAGGAGGTCCTGCGAGCGCTGGATGTCATCTTTAACGCGGTCTTCTTCCTCGCGAATGCGCGCGATCTGGTTCAAAAGGTCCTTGATTTCCAGCTCGACCCTGGCGAGCTGAGAGCGCAGGGCCTGGAGCTGGAAGGTCGCGTTCGGCGCCGCCTGAGCCTGTACCGCGCCGATCTTCTGGAGGAGCGACTGCTTCTGCAGCTTGAGCGCGTTCAGCTGCGCCGACAGCGTGGCGAGTTGCTTCCCCGTGTCGTCGTGGGCGAGACGGGTGGCCATCCCGATGAAGTACTCGAAGCTGGCCTCCGAATCGATCGTCGCGGGGATCGTGTTACGCACCTTGGTCATCGCCATGGTCGAGTCCGGTGGCGCCGCCCACGCGAGGCCGCCGCCCAGGGAAGCGAGAACGAAGCCGACCGCGACACCCTTCATGCCACACCCCCGACACCGAGACTCTATCGCGCCCGCGCGGGCTGCTATTCTCCCTGCCTCCCGAAGGAACATAAGGAGCACCACGTGAGGCGTAGTTTCGTGAGCAGGGTCTCCTCGCTCGTCCTCGTTCTCGTGTCGTACACCGCCGCCGCACAGGACTCCGTGGCCCCCGAGCCCGGAAAGCCCGTGCCGGTGGACCACGGCAAGCCCTCCGAGATCACGATGCGGCGGGCCGCGAGCCCGACGATCGACCTGCGCCTCCTGCCGCAGACCGGGCCCGCGAAGTTCGAGCGCCCGGAGCGCGCGGAGCCCGCCACGACACGCGTCGAGCTCCCGGGCCGGACCGGAGGCGCCGCGGGCCCGTCTGTTCCGCCGCGCAACGCTCCCGCCCCCCCGCCCACCCAGAGTTTCGACGGCCTCGACTTCGCAAACTTCGGAGCGGGGCACCCGCCCGACACGAACGGCGACGTCGGCCCGACGTACTACATCCAGTCCGTCAACACGTCGCTCGGGATCTACAACAAGTCCACCGGCGCGCGCGTGGCCGCGTTCACGTTCAACACGTTCATGAGCCAGGGGGCCTTCGGGAATCTCTGCGACACGAACAACTTCGGCGACCCGGTCGTCCTGTACGACTCCTTCGAGGACCGCTGGGTGATCACGGACTTCGCCTTCACGCTCGACGGATCGAACAACGTCGTGAATCCTCCGGGCGCATTCCAGTGCTTCGCCGTCTCGAAGACCGGCGACCCGGTGGCGGGCGGATGGAACTACTACTCCGTCCAGCTCACGGACGGCCTCAACGACTACCCGAAGTTCGGCATCTGGCCGGACGGGATCTACATGTCCGCGAACATGTTCGGCTTCCCGGCCGGCGCCTCGTTCATGGGCACGCGCGTCTGGGCGCTCAACAAGGCGCAGATGTACGCCGGCGCCCCGGCGGTCCAGATCGTCTCCTTCAGACCGCCGGCGTCGGACTTCACGCTCCTCCCGAGCAACGCCCGCCTCCAGGCGGGCACGCCGCCGCCCGGCACGCCGAACTACTTCGTCTCCTCCTGGCAGTTCCTGAACGCGCTCACGGTCTACAAGTTCCACGTCGACTGGGACCGCATCTCGCTCTCCACGTTCACGGGCCCGGACACGCCCCTCGCGGCCACGAGCTGGCCGAACGCAAACGTCCCGAACGCGCCGTCCCTCGGCGGGAACAGCCTCGACGTCCTCCCGATCCGCGCGATGATGCAGAACCAGTACTCGAACGTCGGCGGCGCCGAGTCGCTGTGGGCCGCGCACACGGTGCGGCGGGCCGACACGAGCGGCTTCGCGGCGCCGCGCTGGTACCAGGTCAACGTCACGGGCGGGACGGTCGCCGCCAGTCTCCCGCAGGCCGCGACGTGGGATCCGGACGCCGCAAACGTCCTTCACCGCTTCATGCCCAGCCTCGCAATCGACCGGGCGGGCAACATGGCGCTCGGCTACAGCACGTCCAGCAGCACGACGAAACCCGCCATCATGTACGCGGGCCGCCTCGCGTCCGATCCCGTGAACACGCTCGGACAGACCGAGCAGCTCCTCATCCAGGGCGCGGGGACCCAGACCGGCAACTGCGGAGGCGCTCCCTGCGCGCGATGGGGCGACTACAGCGCCATGACGCTCGACCCGAACGGCTGCTCGTTCTGGTACACGAACGAGTACTACGCCGTCGACGGCCTTAACGACCTGACCCGGATCGGGTCCTTCGCGTTCCCGGGCTGCACGCCCGTCGGGAGCGGGACGCTCCAGGGCGTCGTCACGGCGGCCGTGGGCGGCGCCCCGCTCGCGGGCGCGACCGTCACGCTCGGAAGCCGGACCGCGATCGCCGACGGCACGGGCACGTACGCGTTCATCGGCATCCCCGCGGGCACGTACCCGATCCTGACGGCGGCGACCGCGGGATACGTCACCGGCGCCGCGACGGCCGTCGCCGTCGCGGACGGCGGAACGGCGACGCAGAACTTCTCGCTCGCCGCCGCGCCCGCGAGCGCCTGCCCGGCCGACACGACGCAGGCGGACTTCCAGCGGGGCGTCCCCACGAACGTCGACCTCGATACCAGCGCCGGTGACGTGACCCTTTCGAACGCGCCTCTCCTGGATCAGTCGAATACCGCCGGTACCAGCACCGGGACGAGCTTCGCGACCGCCAGTTGGGGTGGACAGACCTTCGTTCCGGCCGTCACCGGTCAGCTCGCACAGGTGACCGTCCATCTCTTCTGCAGTGGATGCACGGGCACCACACCCAACCTGACGCTTTCGGTCCGCGCCACGAGCGGGGGCCTGCCCACCGGGGGAGACCTTGCCACCGCTACCCTCGCCGGCTTCTCCAGCGGCGCAGGCCTTCAGTACACCGTGAGTTTTGGCTCGCCGGCAACCCTGACGTCCGGAACGCAATACGCTCTGATTCTGCGACCCGTGGCCAACCCTTCCGTCGGGGGCTACTTCTGGATTCGCTCGAGCCCCAGCACCTATGCCAACGGGCAGCGAGTCATCTCGACCGATAACGGCGCGACCTTCACCGCCGACTCGACCCGGGACTTCAACTTCAAGACCTACATGCAGACCGGCTACGCGGCTGCCGGCACGCTCGTCTCCGGCCTCTTCGACTCCAACCCGGCGGCGGGCCGCACGACGAACTGGGGCACGTTCTCCTTCACGGAGACGACGCCGGCCTCGACGGCGGCGAAGTTCCAGGTCGCGGCGAGCAACTCGGCGTTCGGGCCGTTCTCGTTCGTCGGCCCCGACGGCACCGCGGCGACGTTCTTCACGACGAGCGGCGCCTCCCTCGCCCAGTTCAATGGGAAGCGCTATCTCCAGTACAAGGCGTACCTGTCGACGTCCGATTCCACGGCCACTCCGACCCTCAGCGACGTCACCGTCTGCTTCACGGACGTCTGCGTCCCGCTCCCGACGCCCACGATCACGCCCGGCGGGCCGACCACGTTCTGCGCGGGCGGCAGCGTCACGCTGAACTCGTCGAGCGCGGCGGGCAACCAGTGGTATCTCAACGGCAACCCCATCGGCGGCGCCACGAGCCAGGCCTACGCCGCCACCGCGTCCGGCAGCTACACCGTCGTCGTCACGACCGCCGGCTGCACGAGCGCCGCGTCGGCCGCGACCGCCGTCACCGTCAACCCGATCCCCGCGACGCCCACGATCACCCCCGGCGGCCCGACCACGTTCTGCATCGGCGGCAGCGTCTTCCTGACGTCCTCGGCCGCGTCGGGCAACCAGTGGTCCCGCGACGGCAACCCGATCGGCGGCGCCACGGGCCAGACCTACGAGGCGGCGGTCTCCGGAACCTACACCGTGGTGACGACGGCGAGCGGGTGCGCGAGCGCCGCCTCCGCGGGCACGACGGTGACGGTCAAGCCGGCCCCGTCCACGCCGATCGTCACGGCGCCGGCCTCCGTCGTCGCGAACGCCTCCGGCTACGCAGCGTCCGTCCCGTTGAACCCGGGCTCGACGTACGCGTGGACGATCTCGAATGGCGCGATCACGAGCTCCACGACGCTCCCGACCATCACGTTCTCGGCGGGCCCCCCGGGTACGCTGACCCTCACGTGCGTCGAGACCGGCTCGAACGGCTGCGTGTCCAACGGGGGCTCCGTGACGATCCCCGTCACGGGCACGGGCTTCCACGAGATCACGCCGTGCCGCGTCCTCGACACGCGCAACGCGACTGGGGCGTACGGCGGCCCGGCGATCGCGCCGGGCGTCCCGCGCACGTTCGTCGCGACGAACCGCTGCGGCGTGCCTGCCACAGCCCGCGCCCTCTCCGTCAACGTGACGGCCACCGCCGGCACCTCGAGCGGCGGCATCCGCGTCTTCCCGGCCGGCATCGCCGACCCGAACCTCGCGACCGTCAATTACGGCGCGAACCAGACCCGCGCGAACAATGCGCTCGTCTCGCTCGGCGCGGGCGGCGACTTCACGATCGCCACGGGCCAGGCCACCGGGACGGTCCACGTGATCGTCGACGTGAACGGCTGGTTCGAGTAGAGAGACTTCGCCACGGGGCCGGAGCAATCCGGCCCCGTGGCACGCCCCCTGCTCTGCCCCCGGCGCCCCACGCCGAAAGGGCGGGGAAAAAAGGGAAAAGAGAAGATTCTCTTAGAAAGAGGTCAGAAGATGACGCGCATTCCTCGCGTCGGCAGCGGCCACACGTGGCACCGGACCATTCGCAGAATCCTCCTCTTCGCTCTTCTCTTCCTTTCGGGCCTTCACTCCTCCGCCCTCCTCGCCGCACCCGGCGATCTCGTCCGGACCGTCCGCGGCAAGATCTCCGCCGGCGACCTCTTCACGGGCGAGGCCGCCGTGTCCGAGTACAAACGCGAGCACGGCGTGAACGCCGAGTATCTGGGCGCGGTCGGCTGGCTCGCGCGCGGCGCGGCGCTGCTCGGGAAGACCGAAAAGGCATGGGCGTACGTCGCCGAGGTGCGGAAGGAGATCCCGGAGGAAAAGACGGACCTCACGGTCGCGCTCGGCGCGGCCATCGAGACCGAGGGCCGCCTGCGCGCGGCGCGCGACGGGCGCGGGTCGGCGCTGAAGTTCCTCGAGACGGAATACACGCGCGCGAAGGACACGGAGCTGCGCTCCCGGATCCGCAAGAACGTGAACCTTCTGTCCCTCGAGGGCCAGAGCGCACCCGAGATGACCTCCGCGGTCCCGAAGGGAAAGCCCGCGGTCCTCTTCTTCTGGGCGCACTGGTGCGGCGACTGCAAGGCGCAGGCGCCGGCCCTCGGCCGCGTTCTCGAGAAGTACCGCGCGAAGGGCCTCGCGATGATTGCTCCGACGCGCCTCTTCGGGACGGGCGCCGAGAACAAGCCCGCGACGCCCGCCGAGGAGAAGGCCTGGATCGAGAAGGTGTGGAACGAGTCGTACGGGGCGCTCGCCGGCGTCTCCGCGCCGATCGACACCGAGACGATGGTCCGCTGGGGCGTGTCGTCGAACCCGACGCTCGCGCTCGTGGACAGGAAGGGCCTCGTCCGCCTCTACACGCCGACGCGGCTGTCCGAGGAGGAGCTTTCGCGGCGGATCGAGGAGCTGCTCGCGGAATAGCGGCCTGGATTACGCCGGGTCGCCCGCCGCGAGGCGCTCGAGCTCGGCCCACCGCGCGTAGAGGCGGTCGACCTCGTCCTGCTTCTCCTCGAGCGCCGCAAGGATGGCGACGAGCTTCAGGGCGTCGCTCGCGTGGTCCGGGTGCTCGCTCTCGTCGCGCAGGGCGTCGCGGGCGGCCTCGGCCGCCTGGACGCGCGCCTCGATCCCGTCGAGCTCCCGCTGTTCCTTGAAGCCGACCCGGCGTTTCCGCGCGGAGGGCTTCGCGGCGGTGCGGCGCGCCGGGGCGGCGCCCTTCCGCTCCGCGAACCACGCTTCCCACTGGTCGAGGCCGGCGAGCGCCGTGAGCGTCCCCCTGCCCTTCTCGTCCTTCCCGAACGCGAGGATGCGGTTCGTGACGCGGTCCAGGAAGTACCGGTCGTGCGTCACGAGGATGACGGCGCCCGGGAAATCCGCGAGGCAGTCCTCGAGCACCTGGAGCGTCGCGAGGTCGAGGTCGTTCGTCGGCTCGTCGAGGACGAGGAGGTTCGTCTTCTTCAGCATGAGCCGCGCAAGGAGCAGCCGGCTCTGCTCGCCGCCCGAGAGGCGGGCGACCTTCATGTCCCTCTGCTCTTCCTTGAACAGGAACCGGTCGAGGTAGCTCCGGATGTGGACGAGCGCGCCGCGGTACTCGACGTGGTCGCCCTCGGGGCAGATCGTCCTCGCGACCGTCGAGTCCGGGTCGAGGCTCTCGCGGCCCTGCTCGAACGTGACCGGCTGGAGGTTCTCCGCGCGGAAGACCTCGCCCGTGTCGGGCTTCTCCGTGCCGAGCAGCGTCCGGAGGAGCGTCGACTTGCCGCAGCCGTTAGGCCCGAGGAGGCCGATCCGGCTGTGCGGCGTGACGAGGAGGTCGAGGTGCGAGAAGAGGACGTTCGCGCCGTACGCCTTGCCGATCCCCTTCGCCTCGATGAGCCGCTTCGGGTTCTTCCCGGAGTCCTGGAAGTCGAGGCGGACGCTCTGCGACCGGTTCCGCTCCGACAGCTGCCCGACCTCGGTCTCGAGCGCGCCCGCCCTCTGGATGCGCGCCTGCTGCTTCGTCGAGCGCGCCTTGGCGCCGCGGAGAAGCCACTCCGTCTCGCGCCGGAGCTGGTTCCGGAGCGACAGCTCGCGCTGAGCGTCGGTCGCGAGGCGCTCCTCCTTCACCCGGAGGTACGTCGCGTAGTCGCCGCGGACGTCGAGGAGGCCGTTCGCGTTCCGCCGGTCGAGCTCGAGGATGCGGTTCGCGACGCGTTGCAGGAACACCCGGTCGTGCGTCACCGTGAGCGTCGCGAACGGCGCGCGGGCGAGCAGCTCCTCGAGCCAGAGGATCGCGTCGACGTCGAGGTGGTTCGTGGGCTCGTCGAGGAGCAGGAGATCGGGCTTCCGGACGAGCTCGCGTGCGAGCGCAACGCGTTTCTTCCACCCTCCGGAGAGCGTCGCGACGGGCGTCCCGGCCGAGCGTCCCTCCGTCAGGAGCGAGAGCCGCGCCATGTACTCGTCCGCCGCGAACCCGGCTTCCCAGTCCTCCTCGCCGGCGTGCGCGCCCGCGGCGCCCTCGAGCACCGCATCGCGGATCGTCGCGCCCTCGCGGAACACCGGCATCTGGGAGAGGTACCCGATGCGCAGCCCCCGCTGGGCGGAGCGCGTGCCCTCGTCCGGCGGGATCTCGCCCGCGAGGATGGCGAGCAGCGTGGACTTGCCCGCGCCGTTCGGGCCGATGAGGCCGATGCGGTCGCCCGAGTCCACGGAGCACCCGATCCCCTCGAACAGGGGATGGGAGCCAAAGGCCTTCGTGAGACCCGTCGTGGTGAGGAGGATTCCCATGGGAGAAGAGTGGCGGGGCCGACGGGGCTCGAACCCGCGACCTCAGGCGTGACAGGCCTGCGCTCTAACCAACTGAGCTACGACCCCGATTTTTCGTCCCAACGCAGGTGCGCGGCGGGAGGACGCGGAGTATACAGAGGTCGTGACCGGCCGCAAGCGCACCGCCGCCCTGCTCCTGACCGCCCTCTGGGCCGCGCCGGCGCCGGGCGCCGAGCAAATGCGGATCCTGACGTTCGTGCCCGGAGTCGCCCAGGGGCGGCTCCCGGTCACGGTCGATCTCGGGTCCGCGCCTCCCCCGGCGGAGCTCCTCCTCGACGGGAAGAGCGTCTGCCGCGTGACGAGCCGCCGTCAGACCTGCACCGTGGACCTCGGGCCCGCGCCCCGCGTGCGGCTCCTCGAGCTCGTGCGCCGCGGGAGTGCCGGACCGGCCGAGCGCGTGCGCCGCTGGGTGAACAAGCCCTCCGTCGCGCGCGCCGAGGTCCTGCCCCGGACCGACTGCGTGAAGGCGAGCGGGCCGTGCACGCTGTCCGTCGCCTGGTCCCACGAGCAGGACCTGGACCCGGCTCTCCTCAGCGTCGCGATCGACGGGAAGAAGGCGTACGAGGGTCCGCCGAAGGACGTCGCGATCCCGTTCGCGGCCGAGAAGCCGGTGCGGGTCGTCGCCGTCGACCTCTCGTTCGTCGACGGCCAGAGGGCGTCCGAGACTCTTCTCATCGGGAGCGGCACGTCGAGCGCCGTCGAGGCCCCGCTCAACGCCGTCGTCGTGTCGACCCGGGGCAAGGAAGGCGCCGCGCGGCCCGCGCCCGCCACGCTCGGCGGAAGGCTCGTCCGCGCCGCCGAGCCCGGCGAGAGCGACCTCCTCTTCTTCGTCGCGCCCTCGGCGGTTCCGAAACTCCTCGCTCTCGAAGCGCGGGCGCAGAAGTCGTTCTCGAAGACGAACTCGAGGCTCGCGAAGCTCCTCGACGGCGTCACGCACGTGATCCACTTCTCCCCGCTCGCGACGCGCGCGTCCTATCGCACCGCCGCGGAGGTCTCGGACCGCCTCTTCCGCCTGCAGGGCTTCGACTGCACGCCGGGCTCCGGCCACCGCGAGCTCATCCTGCCCTGCGTCGACGCGAGCGTCCTCACGGGCGGCCAGTACCGCCTCGCGGCCACCGTCACGTCGGGAGCGTTCGTGCGCGCCGCCACGCCGCGGCGGCGCGTCGCCGTGGTGGTCCTCGGCGACGAGGAGACGAGCCCCGACGAGAGCGCCTTCGGGCCCGCCGAGGCGCGGGCGTACCTGTCGGAGATCTTCGTCCCCATCGCCGTGTGGCGGCTCGGCCGGGCCGGGGGCGGCGCCTGGGGCGAGGGCCGCCGCGTCTCGACGCCGCAGGAATTCGTGGACGCGTTTGCCCAGCTGCGCGCCGAGCTCGACGCGCAGCAGATCTGCTGGGTCGCCGAGGACCTCGACCCCGCGTCCTTCCGGCTCGCGGCCGGGGACGAGGGGATCGTCCTCGCGGGCCGCGGCGCGGGCGCCGAGCCGCTCGTCGTCGCATCGGCCGCGGAACCCGAGGAGCCGGGCACGCCCGTCGCCTCGGCCGCGGCCGCGCCCGGGAAGGGCCCCTCGAAAAAGAGCGTCACCGCCTCGCAGGAGGTCGGCCTCGTGAACCTCGACGCGTTCGTCGCGGACGGGAAGGGCCGGCGCGTGACGGGCCTCAAGGCTTCGGACTTCACGCTCCGCGTCGGCGGAAAGCCCGTCGCGATCACGAACTTCTCCGAGTACGCGCCGCCGTCCGGAGCGCCCCTCGGGGCGACGTCGCTCGCGCCCCCCGCGCCCGGCGAAACCGCCGCCGCGCCCGCGGAGCGGCCGAAGCGCCGCGTGGTGCTCTTCGTCGACCGCCTGACGCTCGGCGACCAGCGCCGCAGCGCCCGCTTCTTCGGCTCCGTGAAGGATTTCGTCGTCCGCACGATCCAGCCCGGAGACGAGGCTGCCGTCCTGACGTTCGACGAGTCCCTCGCGACGCGGGTCGCGTTCACCGGCGACACCTTCGCGATCCTCAAGGCTCTCGACGTCCTCGCAAAGGAGAGCGCGCGGCCTCCGGCCGCCCTCACCGGCGTCGAGACCAGCGAAAAGCTCGTGGCGGAGATCGCGCAGGCCGAGCGCGAGATTGCCCAGCGCGAATCCGGGAGAGGCGGCATCGCCACCTCGACGATTCCCACGGAAGCGGCCGCGCCGCAGCCCGCGCCGATCAGCGGGACGGTCCTCGCCGAGATGCGCGGGCTCGCGGCGCAGGAGTGGGGCCGCACGAAGAACAAGGCCGCCGCGCTCAAGGCCGTCCTCACGGCTCTCGGCGGCCTCGACGGCCGGCGCGTCCTCGTCGTCGCCTCGCACCGGCTCTCGCGCTGGTCCGGCATGGAGTACTTCCTCACGAAGCGGCTGGACGTGGACGTCCAGGTCCCGTCGGACGCCCGCGAGTTCGACGCGCGCCAGATCCTCGTCGACCTCGCCGAGGCCGCGAACGCCTACGGCGTGACGCTGCACGGCCTGTACCCCGAGGCCGGGGGGGATTTCGACCTGTCGGTCATGCAGGCCTCGGTGCCGCAGTTCACGGGGCAGGCCATGAACGGGCGGCGCGGGATCTGGATCGACGCGAACGAGAACGAGGGCCTCCACCTCGCCGTGGATCCCACGGGCGGGGTCGTGGGCTTCGGCGCCGAGCAGGCGGGCGACGCGCTTGCCGGCGCGGCCGTGGATCTCGAGTCGTTCTACTCGCTGGGCTTCCCGGTCGAGGGCCTCACGGGCGGAAAGCCTCTCGAGATCGATCTCAAGGTCGCGGCGCCGGGCGCGAAGGTTCGGACGCGCCGCGCCGTCGCTCTGCGCAGCGCCGTGGACCGCGCCACCGACCGCACCGTCTCGAACCTCTTCAGCACGGTCACGGCGCCGGGGTTCCCGATCCAGGCGAAGGTGACGTCCACGACCCCCTCCGCGAAGGGCCGCGTGCAGGTCGCGTTCGAGGTGACGATCCCGGCCTCGTCGCTCGCGCTCCTCCCCGCGGCAAACGCCCGCGTCGCGAAGATCGCCGCGTTCGTCGCGCTCCTCGACAGGGGCGACGTCACCCAGGGCGCGCCGGTCCGCCAGGAATTCCGGACGGGCGAGGACGCGTTCGCGGACGCCGAGGGGATCTTCACGTTCACGAGCACGGCCGTCGTCAACCCGGGGGCCGTGATCTCGATCGGCATCCTCGACGAGGCGACACAGGAGTCGGGCTACGCCCGCATCGAGGTGCCGGGGCCCGCGAAGAATAGAGCGAGCCTGATACACCCTCTCCCTTGAAAACGCACCTCGGCCGGCACCATCGTCTTTCTGGATGCTGACTTACCTGACGCTGCTCCTCGGAATCGTCGTGGGGCCACGGGAGATCGAGCTCAGCGCGCCGCCCGGGACGGCGGCGGTGGAGATCTTCCTCGACGGGGAGGGCGTCGCGCGGCGGACTGCGCCGCCCTGGACTTTCGCCGTGGATTTCGGCTCCGCCCCCTCGCCCCACCACCTCGACGCCGTCGCCCGCGACGCGAGGGGCGTCGAGCTCGGCCGCGTGCGCCAGCGCGTGAACCTCCCGAAGCCCGAGGCCGAGGCGGTGCTCGCCCTCCTTCCCGGCAAGGGCGGCAAGGGGCGCATCGCCACCCTTCGCTGGGAGGGCGCGGTCGGGAAGCCCCGCGCGATCTCGCTGAGCTTCGACGGCAAGCCGCTTTCGGCGCCCGACCCGGAACGCATCGAGGTGCCCGCGTACGTTTCCGAGAGTCTCCATTTCCTGCAGGCCGTCGTCGAGTTCGAGAAGGGCGCGCGCGCCGAAGCGGAGATCACGTTCGGGGGGCGCGACCGGGACGAGACCTCCCGCGCGCTCACGGCGGTCGCCCTGCGCGTCCCGGGCGGGAAGCTCCCTCCGGCGGAGGCGATGTCCGGGTGGCTCGTCGCCGGCGGCGAGCCGCTGCGCGTCGTCGCGACGGAGGGCGGCGAGGCCTCGATCGTCTTCGTCCTCGACGCGGACTCTCCGCCCGCTTTCCGGGAGCTCGCGGACTGGTCGATCCTCCCCACGAGAGCGGGCATGTTCTTCAGTCAGCCCGAGGTGCGCATGCTCCTCGCCTATGGCACGGAGGAATTCGGCGCACGAACCTTGTACGACGCTTTCCCCCGCTCGTTCCCGGCGTACCTGGGGAAAGGCCTTCTCCACGCCCTCGCGGACGTTTTTCCGCCGGGGGACGGTCTCCCCTGCCCGCGCGTCGCGGACGCCGCAACGGCGGCGGGTCTCCTCGCGGCGTCATGGTCCCACCCGCGGGCCGTCGTCGTCGTTCTGACCGGGAACCCCGACGCGAGCGTGCTCTCCGCCGCGCAGGCCCGCTCTTATCTTTCGGACCTCGGCGTTCCCGTCGTCGTCTGGATCGCCGCATCGGCGGCGCCGGAAGTGGCGGCGCGATGGGGCGGCGGCCGGCAGGTGAAGACACTCCCAGACGTGCGGGTCGCGGTCAAGGAACTGGAAGCCACGGTCCGGGAACAGCGAATCGTCTGGGTGGAGGGCGCGCACCTCCCGCAGTCGATCTTCGTCTCCGCGGCCGCGCCGGCAGGCGTGGCGGTAGCCCGGTGAGCCTCTCGTGCTGACCTTCCTGACGCTGCTCCTCGGGATCGTCTGGGGACCCCGGGACATCGAGCTCAGCGCGCCCGTGGGATCGGCGGCGGTCGAGATCTTCCTCGACGGGGAAAGCGTCGGGCGGCGCACCCGGCCACCCTGGACGTTCCGGGTGGACCTCGGCCCGGCCCCCGCGCCGCACCTCCTCGACGCCGTGGCGCGCGACGCCCGTGGTGTCGAGATCGGACGCGCGCGCCTGAAGGTGAACTTCCCGAAGCCCCAGGTCGAAGCCGTCCTTGCTCTTCTTCCGGGCAAGGGTGGCGTGGGTCGCGCCGCCCGTCTCGTCTGGGAAGGCGCAGTGGGCCGCCCCCCCTCGACGGTGACGCTCACGTTCGACGGCAAGCCCCTGGCGGTGCGGGACTCCGAGCGCATCGAGCTGCCGGCCTACGTTCCCGAGCGCCTCCACTTCCTCCGGGCCGTCGTGGAGTTCGGCTTCGAGGCGCGCGCCGAGGCCGAGATCACGTTCGGGGACGCGACCGCGACGGACGTCGAGAGCTGACGGCGGTTCCCGTTCGCGTCCCGCGCGGCACGCCCTCCAAGGCGGAGGCTATGAAGGGATGGCTTGTCTCTGGAGGCGAGATGCTTCGCATCGTCGCAGTCGAGGAGGGCGAGGCCTCGATCGTCTTCGTCCTCGACGGGGACGCCCCGGCTGCCTTCAGAGACATGTGGCTCGGCAGGCTCTTCGACACGCGCGTCGGGACGTTCAGGGGAGACCCGGAGGTCCGGGTGCTGTTCGCCTATTCCGAGCAGAAGGCGGGCTCGCGCCAGACGTATGACTTGTACCGGCGTTCGTTTCCGCTGCCCGTCGTGCGCGGAATGATGGAGGTTCTCGCAAAGGCGAACGCGCCATGGGACCGGCTTTCCTGCCCGCGTCTCGCCGACGCGACGAGCGCGGCCGGGATCTTCGCGGCCACCTGGTCCCACCCGCGGGCCGTCGTCCTCATCCTCACCGGCAACCCGGACGCGAGCGTGCTCTCCCCCTCGGCCGTGCGTTCGTATCTGGCGGACCTTGGGGTCCCGCTCTTCGTCTGGATCGCGGGCTCCGCGGCGCCCGAGACCGCGCTGGAGTGGGGAGGCGGTCGGCCCGTGAAAACGCCAGCGAACCTCAAGGCCGCTGTCCACGCGTTGGAGCTCGAGGTCGAGCAGCAGCGGATCGTCTGGGTGGAGGGAGAGCACCTCCCGCAGTCGATCTCGGTGACGTCGGCCGCGCCGAAGGGCGTCACCGTCGCGAGGTGATCATCCCGGGGGCCGGATCGTCGAGGCGTCCGAAGGACGCAGCTCGGAGCACGCGTTCGGCTCGACCGTCCACATCGCGTTCGCGACGCGCCAGGCGCCGTCCACCTTCACGAAGTCGAACACGTCGATTCCGCAGTGGCTCGTCTTGCCGTCGATCCAGAACTCGTACGGCGCCCAGACGACCGCGATCCCGCCGCGGATCAGGACGGTGGGCGACCAGTAGCGCTCGCGATGCGTCCGAGCGTCGACGCTTGACGGTTCCACCCACGACGCGTTCGACCGCGACGTCACGGCCCAGCCGCCGCCCTCGACGGCGCGGGCCCGGTACGTCATCCCGTCCGGCGTCTGCTTCGCCGCCATCGCCGCGACGTCCTGCGCGGAGATCGCGAGCATGTAGCGGTCGAGCAGCACGAGCACCGCGGCCTCCTCGGCCAGCGGATTCCCGGTCCGGGCGGACGACGCGGGCGGAGGGGCGGAGGTGCACGCAGAAAGCGCGAGGATCGCCGTCAGGCATAGGTTTCGCGTCATGTGAGTCCTCGAATGGGAATTGGTGGGAGGTATCGGGATCGAACCGATGACCTGCTGCGTGTAAAGCCCGACGATGATCCCACGATGACCGCGGACGACGGCGCATCAACAACTTCCGATGCACCCCCTGCGCCTGCGGATGACCGCGAACCACTCCAGACGGCCCCCGTGAACTCGTCCGTGAACTCCATGGAGCCCCCGCCGGGCAACCGGGAGGACGAACAGACCGATGGAGACCTCGAAGCCCTTCTCGCTCTCGATCAAGACGACCGCCTCGCTCTCCGGCCTGTATCGCTCGACCGCGTCGCTGATCGCCGTGAGCAACATGGTGGAGTCGGCCTCGGGACCGGCCCGCGCAGCCAGTTTCCGCCATCGTCGCGCAGCGAACGTCTCCCCTCGAACAGCGAGACGATGCAGCCGCGGTCTGTGCGCTGGTAGGCGAGGCGCGTGGTCGAGATCGACGTTCATTCCGGAGACAACGGTCAGCGGTTTTTCGGGAACGGGAGATACCGGAACACTGCCAGAGAGTTGTAGTTGTAGTAGCGCAGCTGTGTATCGGATCTGAGGAGGATGACGCCGTTGCCGCCCGCCTTCTTCGCGGCCTCGGCGATATTCAGCTCGAACGTGTTCGTCGAAATGGCCCCGTTTTGGCGCTCGTCATAAAGCCACCCGATGATCTGGAAGGGGCGTTCGGGGGAACCGAATGTCCAGACCTCAACACCATCCAAGCTGTGCGACACGCCGCCGGTACCCGTGAACGTCTTCGGACTGCTGGCTGCCGAGAACACCGGCGTGTAACAGCCGTCAAGAAGTGAGAGGCCGCTGACGAAGAGCGCAAGGGAGAGCGCGGTGCGGGTCCTTCTCATCCGCGAGTCCCTTCTCGACCGCAGGCCGGGCACTTCACGAGCGCCATGGTGGACTCCTCAGGGCAGATTTTCGCTCAGTTTACGCTGGGGTTCTCTAAGGGCGGCGCACACGACGACGCGGATGAGCGAGCGGTACGCGCGGCCTTCCGAGGAAGCCATCCGCAAGGCCGCAGAGGCACTCGACCGCGCCAATCAATCGAGCGCCGTGAACTCCTCCCGTCAACTCGTCACCACGAACGGCATCACGAGCGCGACGGGCGGGGTCGCCATCTCGCAGGACGCAAACGAGATGGCTGGTGGGAGGTATCGGGATCGAACCGATGACCTGCTGCGTGTAAAGCAGACGCTCTACCGCTGAGCTAACCTCCCGCCTTCATCTTACGCGGCGAGGCGGAACAAACCGGCGCATCCGGCACATACCCTGGGAGACGCAATGGAACGCTACAACCTCGTCGTGATCGGAGGCGGTTCCGGCGGCCTCGTCGTCGCCGCCGGCGGCGCGGGCCTCGGAGCGCGCGTCGCGCTCGTCGAGAAGCACGTCCTTCCCTACGAGCCGGTGGGCCGGGCGCCCGTCCAGGGCATGGGCGGCGACTGCCTGCAGTACGGCTGCGTTCCCTCGAAGGCTCTCCTCGCCGCCGCGAAGGCCGCCCACGCCGCGCGCCGCGCGGCGCGATTCGGCATCCGCGGAATTTCCGATCCCGGCCCGCAGGACCTGGCCCCTGTCATGGACTGGGTGCGCTCGGCGCAGGCGGAAATCGCTCCAAACGACTGCGTCGAGCGCTTCGGAAGCCTCGGCGTCGACGTCCTCCTCGGCACGGGGCGCCTGAAGTCGGCCCACGAGGTCGAGGTGAACGGCACGACCGTGTGGGGCCGGCACATCGTCGTCGCGACGGGCTCGCGCCCGCGCGTCCCGCGCATCCCCGGCCTCGCCGAGGCCGGGTTCCTCACGAACGAGAGCGTCTTCGACCTCCGCGCGCTCCCGAAGCGCCTCCTCGTGATGGGCGGCGGCCCGATCGGCGTCGAGCTCGGCCAGGCATTCCGCCGGCTCGGCTCCGACGTCACGATCGTGTCGTCTTCGCGCACATCTGCCCGAAGGAGGACGCCGACGTCGCGGCCGTCCTCGCGGCGGGCCTGCGGGGGAGGCGCGGTTCGTGATCCACGACGGGTCCTCGGCATCGTCGGTCGCCGGGCGCGGCGGCGCGGAAGGTCGTGAACGTCAAGAAGAAGGACGGGACGACGTTCGACGTGGAGACCGACGCGATCCTCGTCGCCGCCGGCCGCCGCCCGAACGTTGGGCGGCCTCGGCCCTCGAGTCCGCGGGCGTCGCGTTCTCGGAGAAGGGCGTCGTGACGGACGCGAAATGCCGGACGAACGTCCCGTCCGTCTGGGCGATCGGCGACGTCGCGGGCCCGTACCTGTTCACGCACTGGGCCGGCTACCAGGCGGGGATCGTCCTAAGAACACGCTCTCCCCGTCGCGCTCGCGAAATGCGACGTGGCGAATACGCCGTGGATCACGTACACGGACCCCGAGATCGCACGCGTGGGCCTCTCGGAGGAGGACGCGGAAGGCGCAGGTGTATTCCGCACCGAGTTTTCCGCGCCGGTTTCGCGCACAACGACCGCGATCTGCGACGGCACCGGCGGCGCGAACTTCATGAAGGCCGTCGTGGACCCGAAGGGCCGGATCCTGGGCGCCGCGATCGTCCACCCCCACGCGGGCGACCTCTCGGCGAGGTCGTCCTCGCGAAGAACGGACTCCTCTCTCGGCGCTCGGCTCCGTCATCCACGCTTACCCGTCGCTCTCCGAAATCCACGGCGCCGTCGCGGGACGCGCTGAAGACGTCGCTCACGCCGGGACGCAAGGCTCTGCTCGTGAAGCTCGCCGCGTTCCTGAGGCGGTAGCCGCGTGCAGGAGCTGCTTCGGAGCTTCCAGGTCTGGGTCGTGGGCCTCGGGCCGATCGGGTGGATCCTCTTCGCCCCTCTCGTCCACGCGGTCTGCTGTCCACTCTTCGTCCCCGCGTCGATCCTCACGCTCGGGGCCGGAGCGGTCTACGGCCTCGGGACCGGCACCGCTGTCGTCCTCGCGGGCGCGACGCTGGAAGCGCCACGCTCCTCGTTCCTCCTCGCGAAGTCGGTCCTCCGAAACAGGATCGAAGATGACGGCGGGCAACGCGAAGTTCGCGGCGCTGGACCAGGCGATCACGAAGGAGGGCGCGAAGATCGTCTGCCCTCGTGCGGCTCTCCCCGGTCTTCCCGTTCACGTACATCAACTACGCGTTCGGGCTCACGGGCGTGCGCACGCTCCCGTACGTCCTGGCGTCATTCGTCGGGATGATCCCCGGCGTTCACCTACTGTGTACCTCGGAGCCGCCGCTGGCACCGCCGCCTCGGGCGGAACGGACGCGACGAAGAAGGCGCTCCAGATCGGCGGCGCCGTGCCTCCGCCGTCCTCGTCTCGATCTTCGTCGCGCGCGTCGCTTCGAAGGCGATCAGGGGCGCGGGCGTCGGCGAGACCTAGGGCTTCCTCACCGGCGTCTTCGTCGGTGCGAGCTGGAGCGTGGCCGGATTCACGCCGATCGGCGACACCGGCGCGGCGAGCGTGACGTCCGTCTCGGGTGAGGTGTTGTTCGCGGCCGTCGCCGTGACCTTGAATGAACCGTAGGGGGCCCCATGAAGACGGCGACCCAGCCCGGCCCGGAACCTGCTGAGCGTTCGCGGAGCCTTGATCAGGGCGTTGCCGTGGCCCTTCGGGAACTGCCCGATGGCGAAGTGTCCGGCGTGATATTTCCCCGACGCGAAGTTCGGACCGCACGACGCTGTCGGCGCGACCGGCTTGCACGTCGCCCACACGTCCAGGGCGCTCGTCCAGTCGGCGTTCCCGTAGTTCACGACGAAGATCCAGTTGCCGTCCGGCCACACTTTGAACGGCGTCTGGATCATCGTCTGCGGGTTCTGGGTGGCGCCCGTCGCCGTCGGGCCCGTGGACGGCTTGTTGCTCTGGTCCGACGCGGCGGCGGTGAGCGCGGCTCCGAGGATCAGGGTTGCGGCGAGGACGGTCTTCTTCACGAATTCTCCTTTTTCACGGGGTCTACTTGACGCTGTCCGACAGGATCGAGTCGGTCTGGATCGTGCCGGGGATGTGGCTGACGTCGTCGAGAAGGATCGGCGCCGGCGCGGTCCCGTCCCATTCCGAAAACCGAGGAGCCGTTTCGCTGCCGGATTTCGTCCATCCTCGAGAGGGGGCGGCCGAGGAGCAGGGCCATGAGGATGCGGTTGAACCGCCCGTGGGCCACGACGAGCGGCGCGTGCGGATCGGCCGCCTCAGGCGGCCGAGGAAACCGTTCGACCCTCGTCGCGGCCATCGCCGGGGACTCGCCGCCCGACGGGGCGAGGTCCGTCTCCCCCGCCCGCCAGCGCGCGCGCACGGCCGAGACTTCCTGATCGAGGACGCCGTCGAACGGCCGCCCCGACCAGACACCCCAGTCGAACTCCATGAGGTCCGCGTCGATCGAGAGCGGGAGGCCGTGCGGGCCGCGACGAGGCCGCCGTCTCGCGCGCCCGCACCCAGCGGGCTCGCCCACGCGGCGTCGAGGGCCTCTTTCGCGAGCCGGACCGCGAGCGCCTCGGCCTGGCGCCGCCCGCGGGCCGAGCGGCGTGTCGAAACGCGAGCCTTGCAGGGAGCCGGCGAAGTTGCCTTCGCTCTCGCCGTGCCACTCGAGCCGGATCAGCATGTTGGCGGCGGATTCTATGCCGGAGCCGCGCTCGCCTACCATCCGGCCCCTGATGACCCGCTCCGCCCGCGACTTCCCGCTCGTCTCGGCCGCACTCGACGACGCGGCGATCCGCGCGCTCTTCACGGAGCGCTTTCTGGTCGCGACGGAGATCTACGACGCCCTCGTGGACGCGGCGTGCTGGAAGCTCCTGGGAGACATCGGCGCCCTCCCTTGGCCAGACCGGGAGGAGAGAGACGAAGAGGATCTTCTTGCTCCAATACCCCGAGCGCCCGCCCCGCGCTCCGGTACATGGTCGAGAAGCTCGTGGACGCGGGATTTCTTAGAAGGGTGAGTGAGCGCGGCGCGGCGGGTGAGGCCCCGGCGAGTCCCGGCGCCCCGGCCCCTATTAACCTTCTAAGAAAATCTTCATACGCCTTATCCCCGACCGGGGCGCAGCCCGGCGCGGTCGGGTCCCTTGCCGCCGAGCTCGCGGCCGCGGAGCCGGACGCGGCCGTCGGCGCCGAGATCGTCTCCCTGCTTGCGGACGAGGGCGCCGCGTTCCTCCGCGGCGAGAAGACGGGCGAGGAGATCCTGTTCTCCCCGGCGCGGCTGCCGCTCTGGATCCGGTACTTCTCGAACGCGAACATCCTCTATGCCATCAACAACACGCTCGGCGCCGGGAAGCGCTCACGCGCGTGCTCCCCGCGTCGGGCGCCGAGATCCTGGATCGGCGGCGGCTGCGGGAGCGCCACGGAGGCCGCGCTCTCCGGCTCCGGGACGCGCGTGGCGCGCTGGCGCTTCACGGAGCTCGTGCCGACGTTCGCGCGCCGGGGCGACCGCGCCGCCCGCGCCGCCGGCGGCGCCGGGGACGCTCGTCGAGGCCTCAAAGCTCGACATGACCTGGGCCGAGCAGGGCGTCGTTCCGGCACGTTCGACGCCGTCTACTCCGTGAACTGCTTCCACGTGGCGCCCGACCTCGGCTTCGTCCTCGCCGAGGCGAAGGCCGCCCTGAAGCCGGGAGGCGTCGTCGTCGTCTCGGAATGCGTGAAGCCGGGCGCGCACCCGCCGCCGTCCTACGTCGATTTCGTCTTCAATTTCCTGGCGAGCTTCACGAACGTGACGCTGGACCCCGTGCTGCGTCGAACCACGGGTTCCTGTCGCCGGCCGCGTGGCGCGCGTCCTTCGCCGCCGCGGGGCTCCACGGCGTAGGTCCTGCCGGACGTCGACGCCGTCGCCGCGCGCTTCCCGAAGTTCTTCGTGGGCGCGCTCGTCGCGCGCGCGTAGCCGCTCAGCTCTTCTTCTTCTTCGCCGCCGGGCGCAGAGCGCCGCGGTCCACGAAATACGCGACGTCCTCGACGACGTCGCGGTCCACGTGCCCGCGCTTCTCGTCGCTCGGCAGGTGCGCTCGGCCCTCGCCCGCCACGAACAGGTGGTTTCAGCTTCGGTACGACCGGAATGCCGTCCGCGACACGTCCTTCAGCGCGCGTTGCCAGCCGGCGAAGTCCTTCATGCTCACCTGGTAATCGCGTCCGCCCTGCAGGACGAGGACGGGGATGCCGAGCCCCGGATAGCGAGCGCCGGGGTCTGGGACTTCAACTCGAGCCAGTAGGACGGCGGGGCGCCGAAGATCGTGGCCGTTCCCTGGCGCCATCGGGCCTCCGCGTAGAGGTCCGCGAGCGCGTCGGCCTCGCGGCGTGGTGGCGCCGGGACACGTGGCCTTCTGCGCGTCGCTCGCCTGCCGGACCCGAGGGGCCTCGACCTGGTCTTCACGACCTGCGACATCAGGCGCGACAGCGCCGCGAGGAGGATCGCCAGGCGTCCGGTTGTCGAGGAGCGCGATCCGCGGCGCGAGGAGCCCGCCGAGGCTGTGGCCGAGCAGGAAGACCTTCGCCGCGTCGACACCCGGCGCCGCGCGCAGGACGCCGAGCGCGGCAACCGCGTCGTCGAGGACCCCCTCGTCCTTGAGCGTCATGTCGCGCGTGCCCGCGAGTCCTTCGCGTACGCGCCTTCGTCCGCTTCTCGTACCGGAGGACCGGCGATCCCGCGCGACGCGAGACCCTGCGCGAGATCCTGGAACACGCGCGTCCGCCGACGGTCTCGTCGCGTGGTCGTGCGGCAAGCGGCTTGGTCGAGGACGACGCCGGGAACGGCCCTCGCCCTTCGGCATCGAGAGCGTCGCCGGCAGCGTCACGGCCCGCGGCGACGGAGGTTTCCCGCTCGGTGAACGCCGCGGGCGTCACGTAGTCCGGCGCCTTCCACTCGGCTCTCGCGGCCGACTCCGGGAGCGAGGAACAGCCCGGCGAGGGCGCCGTCGGGGCGGATCGTGAGCCGCAACTCGGCCTTCTGCTTCTCGAACGCAGGCCGCGAACGCGAGCGTGAACTCGCCCGCGAACGACGTCCGGGGCTCCGCGCAGCCGCGCAGGGCGCCGGCGCGCTTCAGCGTGTCGGCCCAGAAGACGCGCAGGGCCGCGTCGGGCAGCGCCGCCTTCATCCGCTCGTCGAAACGCGACTCGAGGGCGGCGAAGTCGGCCAGTCTGAGCTCCGCGGCGACCTGCCGCGCGATGTCGGCCGCCGCGGCCGCCGGGAGGACCGAGACGTCCTCGGACCTGCCCCCGCGCCCGGGGCCTGCCCGAAGGCGGACGGAGCGGCGGCGAGGAGGTACAGGAGGAGGGCGAAGCGCATGAATCAGTTTACTCATGGAGCGCCCCCGATTCCTTCTGATACTGTCCGCGGTCGCCATGAAAATTCACGAATACCAAGCGAAAGAAGTTCTCCGCGGGTTCGGCGTCGCCACCCCCCGCGGCCGCGTCACGGACTCGCCGGAAGAGGCGGGACGGATCGCGAAAGAGTTCGGCGGGCGCGCCGTCGTCAAGGCGCAGGTTCACGCGGGAGGCCGCGGCAAGGGCGGCGGCGTCAAGCTCGCGAAGAGCCCCGAGGAGGCGGAGGCCCTAGGCCGCAAGATCCTCGGGATGGAGCTCGTCACCCACGAGACGGGCCCGGCCGGGCAGAAGGTCAAGAAGATCTCGTCGAGGAGGGTCCTGGACATCGCCCTAGAGCTTTACATCGGGATCATGCTCGACCGCGGGATCGGCAAGCCGGTCATGATGGTGAGCAAGCAGGCGGCATGGAGATCGAGGTCGCCATTGCGAAATACCGGCGCCATCGTCAAGGAGCCGTTCGAGCTGTCGGGGCCTGCAGCCCTACCAGCGCGGAAGCTGTGGACGCGCTCGGCCTCACGGGCGAGACGCACAAGAAGGCCGTCGGCTTCCTGATCGCGCTCGCGAAGGCGTACGTCGCGACCGACGCGTCGCTCGCCGAGATCAACCTCCTCACACGGGACGGGCGACGTCCTCGCGCTGGACGCGAAGATGAACTTCGACGACAACGCGTCTTCCGCCACACGGCGATCCGCGAGCCCCAGACCTCGACGAGGAGGATCCCTTCGAGGTCGAGGCCTCAAGTTCGGCCTCAATCTACATCAAGCTCGACGGCAGCATCGCCTGCCTGGTCAATGGCGCGGGTCTGGCGATGGCGACGATGGACATCATCCAGCACGCGGGCGGCAAGCCGCGAACTTCCTGGACGTCGGCGGCGGCGCGAACGAGGAGCAGGTCAAGAACGCGATGCGGATCATCCTGTCCGACGCGAACGTGAAGGCCGTCCTCATCAACATCTTCGGCGGCATCATGCGGTGCGACATCATCGCGACCGGCGTCGTGAACGCCGTGAAAGAGATCGGCATCAAGGTCCCTGTCGTCGTGCGCCTCGAGGGCACGAACGTCGAGGAGGGAAGGCGATTCTCAAGAGCTCCGGCCTCGCGGTCATCCCCGCCGACGGCATGAAGGACGCGGCCGAGAAGGTCATCGCGTCGCTCGGAAAGGCGGCCTGACATGGGCGCGAACTGGATCTCGCAGGACACGAAGCTCGTGGTGCAGGGCCCCCACGGGCCGCGAGGGCCGCTTCCACGCGCTCGCGAGCCGCGACTACGGCACGAAGGTCGTCGCGGGCGTCACGCCCGGCAAGGGGCGGCACCGCCGTCGACGGCATCCCCGTGTTCGACTCCGTGGCCGCCGCCGTCACGCGACCGGCGCGAACGCTTCGATGGTGCTTCGTGCCGCCGCCGGCCTGCGCGGACGCGATCATGGAAGCGTCCGACGCGGGCGTCGCGCTCATCGTCGCGATCACCGAGGGCGTTCCCGTCAACGACATGATCAAGGCGAAGGAGCCTCGCCAGGGGCGCCGGCCGGGCGCGAGCCGCGTCTCATCGGGCCGAACTGCCCCCGGCATCATCCGCCCCTCCGCCAAGGTCAAGATCGGCATCATGCCGGGGCACATCCACAAGGTCGGCCCCATCGGCGTCGTCAGCCGCTCGGGAACGCTCACCTACGAGGCCGTCGGCCAGACGACCGCGCTCGGCTTCGGGCAGTCGATCTGCATCGGCATCGGCGGCGACCCGATCAACGGCACGAACTTCATCGACACGCTGGAGCTCTTCCGCGACGACCCCGAGACGAAGGCCGTGATCATGATCGGCGAGATCGGCGGCAGCGCGCAGAGGAAGAGGCCGCGGCCTGGATCAAGGCGAACCTCAAGAAGCCCGTCGTGTCGTTCATCGCGGGCCGGACGGCCCCCTCCCGGCCGCCGCATGGGCCACGCCGGCGCGATCATCTCGGGCGGGGAAGGGGGCACGGCGGCCGAGAAGGTCGACGCGCTGCGGGCGGCCGGCGTCCACGTCGCCGACTCCCCGCGCGCTCATGGGCGAGACGCTGAAGAAGGCGCTCGGCAAGTAGTCCCGGCTCGAACCCGGATTCTCAGGGGCGCCTCCGGGCGCCCCTTTTCGTTCTCCGTGGGCCGCATCGTCCAGCCGGCACTACCTTGAAGAGGATGTGCATCTCGGTTCGGGTATCGGTTCTGGCCGCCGCGATCCTGTGGGTCGCGCCTGCGGCCTTTGCGCAGGACCGCCCGCACCCCGCTTCGCCCGCTCCCGTACCGTTCTCCCCGGCGCCGATCCCGTCGCACGTCCCGGCCCCGACATCCGTGATGTGGATCGGCGCCCACCCCGACGACGAAGCGATCGCGGCGCCGCTCCTCGCGCGCTGGTGCCGCGACGGCCGGGCGCGCTGCTCCTTCCTGGTCGCGACACGCGGCGAGAGGGGCCCGTGCCCTCCTCCGGCGGGCTGCCCGCCCGACCTCGCGACTGTCCGGAGCGCAGAGGCGGCGGCATCGGCGGAGCTCTTCGGCGCGGATCTGATCCTCCTGTCGCTGCCGGACGGCGGCGGCGGCGAGTCCCCTTCGTGGGCGCCCCGCACGCCGCAGGGGGACGACCTCGCCGCGACGCTCGCCGCGTTCATCCGCGCGGAGGCGCCCGAGATCGTCCTCACGTTCGACCCGCGCCACGGGACGACCTGTCACCCGGACCACCGCGCCATCGGAGATCTCACGCTGGAGGCTGTGTCGCTCCTGAGCGCGCCGCCCGCCGTCTACCTCCTCGAGACCCGCCTGGAGATCGACACGGAGGCGGTCGCGTTTCACTTCGCGCCTGCGGCGCCGGGAACGATCCGTTTCGACGCGAACGCGCCGCTCGCGGCGACGGCCGGCCCCGCCTGGAGCGCGATCGAATCCGACATGGAGCGCCACCCGAGCCAGTTCGACGCCGCGTGGCGGGCGGCCGTCGCGCACGTTCCCGAGAGCGACCGCGCCGTCTTCCTCGCGCCGGCGGCGACGATCCTCCGGCACCCCGTGTCGGGCTGCCCGTAGCGCCGCGGGGCCGGCCGCCCGCGTATACTCCGCGGCCGCATGGAAAAAACATTCGCCATCATCAAGCCTGACGCCGTCGAGTCGAAGAACGCCGGGAAGATCCTCTCGCGCATCGAAGCGGAGGGCTTCCGGGTCGTCGCCTTCAAACGCCACAACATCACGAAGGCCGAAGCCGAGTCGTTCTACGGAGAGCACGCGGCCAAGGGCGCTTCTCCGCTCCTCGTCGCCTACATGACGTCGGGCCCGTCTACGTCGCCGTCCTCGAGCGCGACAATGGCGTCGCCCACTGGCGCGCCACGATGGGCGCGACGGACCCGGGCAAGGCCGACGCCGGCACGATCCGCAAGGAGTTCGGGCAGTCGATCGAGCGCAACGCGGTGCACGGCTCGGCGAACCCCGCCGACGCGGCCCGCGAAGTGACGTTCTTCTTCCCCGCCATCGATCTGCTCTGAAACACGACGCGTTGTAACGCGCGTCACACTTCTGATTCTTCGGGGCCGCCGCTGGCGGCCCCTTTGCTTTTCACATCGCAGAAAGGCGCCGACACTCCCCCGACACTCCCCATTGGACAGCCTCCATCCGGCGCCCGAAACCATGCTGATACAGAGACTTCCGCTTCTCAGATGCTCCTCGCGCCCGCCTTGATGCTGGGCGCCGGGGTGTCGGCGCAGGTCTCCACGCCGGCAAAAACGACCAGTTCGGTCTCCGTCGGCTACGTAATGGTGCCTTTTGTCCTCACGGACCTGAAGGGAAAGCCGGTCGCGGACGCCTGCAAAGGAAAAGGATGTCGCAGCTCCTCGTGGAGCAGACAGCCCGTCCAGGACGGACCTCTTCTCGAGGAGCGACGACGCGCCCGTCCGTTCACGATCCTTCTCGACAGTTCGGGCTCCATGGGACCGTCGGCAAGATGGGCGGCGCCCGCGCCGCGGTGAGCGCGCGCCCGTCGAGCAGGCTGCCGGGCGACGACCTCGCTCTACGCCTTCTCTTCGGGGGCCGTCCGCGAAATCGTGCCCCTTCACCGGATACCGCGAGGGCTCCTCGCGGCCGTCGACGCCCGTGACGCCCCATGGGCGCACCGCGTTCTACGCCGACGCGCTCGCCCGGATGCCCGACCGCACGCTGCTCCGGGCGGGAACGGGTCGCGCGCGATCATCCTTCTCACCGACGGGACCGACTTCACGCCTCCGAGCTCACGCGAGACGACCGCGCGACGCTCCTCGAGGGCGTCGACGTGCCTGGCTTATCCGATCGGCCTGCGCTCTCCCGGCGCGCCGCCTCGTCCCGCAGCCCGAGCGTGACGCCCGGAAGGGACGCCAACCTCTCGACATCCTTGCGCACGTCGCGCGCCCAACTCCAGGGCTCTCGATCGTCGACGAACCCACGCAGCGGCCGGCCACGATCGCACGCGTCGAAGGACCTGCGCACGCAGTACCTCGTGGGGTTCACGCCCACGGGCGCGGGGCCGGTCCGCTACCGACGCACTCATTACGACTTTCAGGCCCGCAAGACCCGTCCGCGTGAGGGTCGGCTGACGGCACGCTGCGCGCCCACTGAAGGGCGGCTGAACAATGGAACAAGGAGGACTCATGAAGGTTCACGTCACTCTCTCTCCGCGGCCGCGCCGTCGGCCCCTGTCGCTCGTCGGTTGCGCGACGACGACCGACATCGACAAGAAGATCGCCGAGTCGCAGACCAAGACCGAGCAAAGAGGATCGAGTCGGTCGAGACGCAGGTCGAGCAGCTCCAGGAGGGCCAGAAGGCCACCTCGGGCAAGGTCGACGAGCAGGGCAAGCAGATCGAGCAGCTCGGCCAGTCGGCCAGGACGCGCTCGCCCGCGCCCAGGAAGCCCGTGTCCTCGCGAAGGCAAGATCGTCTTTAGCAGTCGTTCGCCGGACCGCGTCCGCTTGAAGGTCACTCCTTCGAGCTGACGAAGGAAGCGAAATCCGCGCTCGACGAGTTCGCGCAGAAGGTCCTCCTGCTCGACAAGGGGCGTGTACCTCGAGATCCAGGGGCCACGGACGACACGGGCGGCACGGACTACAACGACCAGCTCGGCCAGCACGCGCCTAGCCGTCCGCCGTTACCTCGCCCGGGCGCACAAGTCCGCTGGGCCGCATGTCGACGATCTCCCACGGCGCACGCTCCCCGTCGAGACGAACAAGACCGCGCTCGGCCGCTCCAAGAACCGCCGCGTCGTGATCGTCGTCCTCGAGTAGAGAAACCAGGGAAAGAAGGACCGGAAGATTCTGCAGCGGGCCCTCCTTACGGGGGGGCCCGCTGATTCTTAGAAGGGTGTATTCTTTTCTAAAAATCTTCTCTGCTCTTTCCTCTTGCTTCTTCTTTCTTGGCCACTCTTCCTCAAATCATCGAGCAGCTTGAGGAAGTCGCCCGAGGGGTCGCGCGTCCAGCGAGACCGCCTTGCCTTCCTCGGTCTTCCACCCGAGGTGCCCGGCGTGGAGCGCCTCACGCGGGAACGGGACGGGGAACGGCGGCCTTGCGGTCGCGGTACGGAGTCGCCCACGAGGACGTACCCTGCGTTCGCGAAGTGGATGCGGATCTGGTGCGTGCGGCCGGTCTTCAGGCGTGCCTCGACGAGCGTCGCGGATCCCGAAGCGCTCGAGCACTGTCCACTCCGTGATCGCCTTCAGGCCGTCTCGCCGGCCTTCGACGCCGCGGCGCCGCTCGCCCGGCTCGGCCACGAGGTCCTTGTCGAAGGTGCCGGCGTCCCCCGTGAGGTCGCCCTCGACGACCGCGCGGTAGGCTGCCGGTCCATCGTGTGCGCGCGAGCTGCGCCTGCATTCCGATCAGGCCGCGGCGGCTGCGCGCGAAGACGAGGATGCCGGACGTCTCCTTGTCGAGACGGTGAACGATGGACACGTACGTCCGCGCGCCACCCCGTGCCGCTGGACGTACGTCGAGACGCGCGCGCAGAGCGTGTCCTTCTCCTTCGCCTCGGTCGGGTGCGGAGGAGGCCGGACGGCCAGACCGCGATCGCGTCGTCGTCCTCGTAGAGCACCTTGAGGGCGGTCGCGACACGGCGTTCGATGCGGCGGTCGCGGTCCCACTTCAGGTCGGCGCCCGCGTGCACGAGCGCGCCGGGGTCGTTCACGACGGCGCCGTCCACCATGACCTGGCCTTCGATGACGGCGCGCTTCAGCCGGGCGCGAAAACTCGGGGTAGCGGGCCCGGAGCGCCAGGACGATGCGGGAGTCCACGCCCCATCCTCGCACGCCGCGCCGGGTAGACTCGCGCCATGGCCGAAAGAACCGTCTTCGCGCGCCGCCGGGCGTTTCTTCGACTCGATGGGAGGGCGTCGCTCCTCTTCGCGGCCCCCGAGGCCGCATTCGGGCACGACGTTCACTACCGCTACCGCCCCGATCCCGACTTCTTCTACCTGACGGGCTTTCGCCGAGCCGGGCGCGACCGCGGTCCTCGACGCGGACGCGAGGACGTTCACGCTTTTCGTCCTGCCCCGGGACCGCGGCGCGAGACGTGGGAAGGCCGCCGGGCCGGTCGAGGGGGCCGTCAAGACGTTCGGGGCCGACGCGGCGCATCCCGCCCGCGAGCGCGACAAGCGTCTCCCGACCTCGTGCGCAAGTCGCGCGTCCTCCACCACGCCCTCGGTCTCTCGGACGCGAGCGACCGCCTCGTGGCCGGCCTCCCTCGCGCTTCCGGCGCGGGGCCCGTCACCCGGCAGCGCGCTCCCGTGACGGCCCCGACCCGACGGACCTCCTTCACGCGATGCGCCTCGTGAAGTCGCCAGAGGAGATCGCCCTCCTCGAGCGGGCGGCCGCCATCGCCGAGTCCGCGCACCGCGACGCGCAGCGCACCGCGCGGCCCGGGCCGGTACGAGTACGAGTCGAGGCCGCCGTCGACCGGCGCTTCCGGTCGATGGGCGCGACCGGACCGGCGTATCCGACGATCGTCGCATCCGGCGAGAACGCGACGATCCTTCACTACGTAGAGAACTCCCGCCGCATCGCCGCGGGGGACCTCGTCCTCTTGGACGCGGGCTGCGAATACCGCGGCTATGCCTCCGACGTGACGCGGACGTTTCCGGCCTCGGGCGCTTCACGCGCCCCAGGCGCGGGCTCTGCGGGCGGTCCTCGCGGCCCAGCGCGCCGCGATCGCGGCCGTCAGGCCCCGGCGCACCGTGGACGCGCCGCACGAGGCGGCGCGGGCCGACCTACTCGACGCGCTGCTCGACCTCGGCCTCCTGAAGGGCCGGCGCGAGGCGCTGAAGAAGAAGAACGCCTCCCAGCGCTTCGCGCTCCACCACACGTCGCACTGGCTCGGCCTCGACGTGCACGACCGCGGGGCGCTACCGCGACGAGCGCGGCCGGCCGCGGCCGCTCGAGCCGGGCATGGTTCTGACGATCGAGCCGGGCCTGTACGTACGGCCCGACGAGGCGCGCGTCCCGAAGGAGTACCTCGGGCTCGGCATCCGCATCGAGGACGACGTCCTCGTGACGGAATCCGGGGCGCGTATCCTGACGGAGGACGCCCCGAAAGCCTCCTGACCGTGCTTCGCTTCCTGCCGTTCGTCCTGAAGAACCTGCTGCGCAAGAAGACGCGGACGATCCTGACCGTCGGCTCGATCTCTGCCCCCGTCTTCCTCGTCGCGTTCATGGCGACGTTTCTCCGGACGCTGAACCGCCCGACCCGGCTCGCGAGCGCGGCCTCTACCGGCCTCGTCACGCGGCACAAGGGTCGGCCTTACGACGTCGCTGCCCCAGGCCGTCATGAACCGGATCGCGCCGCTCGAGGCGTCCGCGCGATCACGCCGATCGACCGCTTCGCCGGGCTCCACCGGGACGCGAGCGCCGGGAACGTCTTTCCGCGTTTCGCCGTGGACCCCGAGAAGTTTCCCCAGGTCTTCGACGACGCGAAGATCGTCCAGGCTCGGCCGAGGAGTGGAGGAAGGGACTCGCGCGGGCGGCCTGCGTGGGCGTCACGCCCGTGAAGAAGTACGGCTGGAAGGTTCGGCGACGCCGTGACGATCAAGGGACTCTGCACCGTGGACCTGACGTTCACGGTCCAGGGCGTCTACAGCCTGCCCTACGAGAACTCCGCCAGCATCTTCTTCCACCGCGCGTACCGCGGGGAGGCGTGGCCGCCGTTCCGCGGCACCGTCTCGACGATCTGGACGCGCTGCGCCGACGCCCGCCTGCGCCGGGCGCCTGCCCGAAGCAGATGGAGGAGGAAGAGAGCCGACTTCTACGAGAACTCGCCGAACCCGACGAAGACGGAGAGCGAGAACGCGTTCACGCTCGGCTTCGTCTCGCTGCCTGGGAACGTCCAGCTGCCCCTGACCGCGATGGGCGTCATCATCATCGGCGTCGTCGTCGTGATCGCGGCGAACACGATCGCCCTCAACTTGCGCGAGCGCGTCGTCGAGGTCGCCGTGCTGCGGACGCTCGGCTTCTCGCCCGAGGATCGTGGGCCTCGTCGCGAGCGAGAGCCTCGTGCTCGCCGGAGTGGGGTGGACTCCTCGGGTTCCTGGCCTTCGTCGCGGCGTTCTCGCGCCTCAAGGGGCGCGCTCATGGAGACGCGGATGGCGCCGTTCGCGGCGGGGATGGATCTTCCCCGAGGTCGTCGCGCTCGCGGCGGGCGTCGCGCTGGCCGTCGGCGTCCTCTCGGCGATCGTCCCGGCCGTGCTGGCCGCGCGGCGGCCGATCGTGGACGGCCTGCGCGCGTCGTGAGCCGGACCGGCTAGAGCCAGCGGCGCGTGCGCGCCTTGAATGCCCGGTACTCGTCCCCGAACCTCCGCTCGAGATAGGCCTCCTCGCGGCCGATCACGAGGCGGCGCAGCGCGAGCCAGACGAGCGGGAGCGCAACGAGGACCCACGGCGTGTTCGCGACGAGCGCGATCCCCACGAACCCGACAGACAACCGGACGTACAACGGGTTGCCGGAGAACTCGGTAGGGCCCCCACGTGACGAGGCGCTCACGGGATGGTTCGGGTGCGGCGTCGTCTTCGCCCGGACGAACGTGAAGAACGCCCCCCCGAACGCGAGCCCGGCGAGGAGATGGCGGCCGGCGAAACCACGCCTCTCGCCCTCGAGCCGCGGCGGGAAGAGCGGCACGGCGCGAGCCACCTGAGCTAGGAGGCCGGCGGTGAGTCCGACCCCGAAGAGCACGGCGGAATCACCCGGGACGTTCGCGCGTGGTCATTGCCGGAGACGGGCCCGTCTATTCCGCGATGCCGAACCGCGTCAGCAGGAACGCCCCCGTCGAGCGCGATCTCGTGAGGGAAGTCGTAGCGCCCGGACGCGCCGCCGTGCCCGGCCGCCATGTTCGTCTGGAGAAGGGAGCGGTTTCGCGTCCGTCTTGAGCGTGCGCGCAACCGCGCGACGTACTTCGCGGGCTCGTGGTGGAAGACCTGGCCGTCGTTGAACGACGTCTTGACGAGCATCGCCGGATACGCGCCCTTCTTCAGGTTCGTGTACGGGCAGTACCGCTTTGATGTACTCGTACTCGTCCTTCGTCGCCGGGTTTCCCCACTCCTCGTACTCGCTCGCCGACCGTGAGCGGCAGCGAGGCGTCGCTCATCGTGTTCAGGACGTCCACGAACGGGCACGCGCAGACGGCGCTGTCGGCGATTCTCTCCGCAACGAGAGTCTCGCCCGACGCGATGAAGTCCGTGAACGTGTTCATCTTGTTCTTCATCCGCCCGGCGTCGTGCCAGGTCTTCCCCATCTCGCCGCCGCCGCGGATGTGCGCGACGACGTACGCGAACCCGCGGTCGAGGAGCGGGAGCCGGTCGGACCGGAACGAGACGCCGATCGAGATGCCGTAGGAGCCGTAGCCGTAGAGGAGCGTCGGGAACGGCCCGTCCTTGAGCGTCTTCGTCCTGCCGTCGGCCGTCTTCGAGCGCCAGACGATCGAGAGCGGGATCTTCGTCCCGTCCGCCGCCGTCGCCCAGAGGCGCGCCGAGGAGTACTGCGTCCGGTCGTAGCCCGGGACCTCCCACTCCTTGAGGAGCGTCGCCTTCCGCGCGTCCATGTCGTAGTCGAAGACGGACTGCGGCGTCACGAACGACTGATAGCCGTAGCGGAAGATCTTCGTGTCCCAGACGCGATTCGTGTCGGGAGATGCGACGTAGACGGGCTCGGGGAACGCGACGGTGTGGGAGTCGCCCCTCGTGAAGCTCCGAACCGTGAACCGCTGCAGGCCGTTCGTGCGCTCCTCGAGGACGAGGTGGTCCTTGAAGAGGTCGATCCCGGTCAGCATGACGTCGGGGCGGTGCGGGACGATCTCCTTCCAGCTCGCGCGGCCCGGCGCGGCGACGGGAGCCGTCACGAGCCGGAAGTTGCGGCCGCCGGAGTTCGTCCGGATGTAGAAGAGGTCGCCGCGGTGGTCGACGTCGTACTCGTGGTCCTGCTCGCGCGCGGCGACGAGCGCCCATTCGCCCTCGGGCGCGTCGGCCTTCAGGACACGGGCCTCGGACGTCGTGTGGCTGGAGATCTCCACGACGAGCCACGCGCCGCTGCGTGTGCGGCCGACGTGGACGCCGAACCGCTCGTCCTTCTCCTCCAGGAGGAGCACGTCGGCGGACGCGGGGGTTCCCACCTTGTGCCGATAGAGACGGTGCGAACGCTTCGTCGTCTCGTCCTCGACGGAGTAGAAGAGCGTCTTCCCGTCCGCCGCCCAGGCGACGCTCGTGACGCGCAGCATCCGCTCGGGGAGGAGCGCGCCGGTCTTTAGGTCCTTGATCGCGAGCGTGTACTGGCGGAACCCCGTGTCGTCGGTCGAGTACGCGAGGAGGCTCCCGTCGTCCGACGGGCGCAGGGCGCCGAGCGACATGAACTTCTTCCCCTCGGCGAGCGCGTTCAGGTCTAGGAGGACCTGCTCGGCGCCGTCCCCCGCGCTCTTCCGGCAGTGAATCCGGTACTGTTTCCCCTTCTCCGTGCGGTAGTAGTAGAGGAACGCGCCGTCGCGATAGGGAACGGAGAGGTCGGTCTCCTTCACGTGAGAGAGCATCTCGTCGTAGAGCGCCTTCTGGAGCGGCTCGGTCGGCTTGAGGACCGCGTCGGTGTAGGCGTTCTCGGCCTCGAGGTACGCCGCGACTTCCGGGTTCGGCTTGTCGCGCAGCCAGAAGTACGGGTCGGGCCGCGGGTCGCCGTGCAGGAGGTGGACCTTCTCCACCTTCTTGGCCACTGGTGGAGTGGGCGGAACCGGGGCCGTCTGGGCGGGGGCGTTGGTGGTGGCGATCGTCATGGCGGCGAGGACGAGGCGCAGGGACGCAGCTCGCACGGGGGCCTCCTGTCCAAAGTAAGGCGAGGTTACCTCAGGAGCGAATCTGGATCAGGCTCCCGGCAGGCCCTTGATCTGCATCTCCATCGCCGCGAGCCCCTCGAGGACGCGCATCGTCTGCGAGCAGCGGTCGCATTCCCCCGGCGACTGCGGGCACGGCTTCTCGGGGCAGAACGGTTCCTTGGCGGCCATGAGGAGTCCCTCGACGACGGTCTTGACGCGCGCGCGAACGGGAGACGTGGAGGATTCGCGGAGCAGGCGGATCAGCTCCATCTCGGCGGGGCTGAGCATCGCGACGACGGGCTGGTTTCCCTGGCTCACGGGCGTCCTCCTGAGACGAGATCTTAGCCGCGGGGCCGGAGGGGGGAACGAAGCAGATGAATCAGGAAGCGGCGCTGCCTACAGGTCGCCGACGGCGCTGATCAGGCGCGTCCACAGCTCGCCGCCGCCGAGGCCGTTCGTCATCATCACGATTCCCGTGCCGCGTTCCGGCGAGAACTGGCAATAGGAACGGAAGCCGGTCCGGTTCGCGCCGCCGTGATAGACGACGTCGCCCGAGGCCGTCGTGTTGAGGCCCCAGCCAAGGCCCCAGAAGACCTCGCGGCCCCGCGCCCGGCCCGGGCGCTCGATCGGGTCGCGCGCGTCGGCGCGAACCTGGTGCTTCAGCATCGCCGCGACGGACGCGCCGGAGAGCCCGTGCGGCGCGGCGCGCTCGGGAGCGAGGAGCGCCGCGAGGAAGCGCGCGTAGTCCGCCGCCGTCGTGACGAGCGAGTACGCCGCGTTCGCGTGGCGGTACCGCGCGCGCTCGAGGCGGGTCCCGTCCGCCTTGTGGCCCGTCGCGAGGCTCGCGTCGAGGGCCGGCGTCCAGACGTACGAGGTGCGCTCCATCCCGAGAGGGATCAAGAGCGTGCGCCGCGCGTATTCCTCGATCGGCTCCCCGGTCAGCTTCTCGACGAATTTCTGGAGCGCGAAGATCGCCTCGCCGGAATAGCCGAACCGCGCGCCGGGCTGCGCGATCACCGGCAGCGGCCCATCCCTCTCCTCGCCCCCCTTGCGCCAGTTCGGGAGGCCGGAGGTGTGCGAGAGAACCATCCGCGGCGTGATCCGGAGGCGCTCGGGTTGCACGGGGAGCGTTCCGACGTCCGGGATCGGAGCATCGAGGTCGAGCCGGCCCTGCTCGACGAGCTTCAGGACGGACGCCGCGAAGACGGGCTTCGTCATCGAGGCGGCCTCGAAGAGCGTCGCGTCCGTGACCGGCGCCTTCGTCCCGGCGTCCGCGACGCCCCATACCCTTGTCCATGAGACCTTTCGGTCCCGGACGAGGGCGATCGACACGCCCGGCACGTGCAGCTCGCGCATCAGGAGCGGCGTGAGCCTCTCGATCGTCGCGAGCGTCGCGTCCCAGGAAGGGGCGCGGAGCCAGCCCGCCGGGTCGAGCCGTTCGAGCGCAAGCGCGGCGCCGCGCCGCACGTCCTCGTCGGCGTCGTGAAGGGACTCTCGGAGCGAGGCGAGGACGGGCTCCGACGCCAGGCCGGCGGCGCCGAGCGCGTTCGCGGCGCACCAGCGAACGTACGCGTCCGGATCCGAGAGCGCGCGCACGAGAGCGGGCGCCGCGGGTCGCGCCAGGGCGCCGAGCTTTCCGAGGGCGATCGCGGCCCCTGCTCGGACGGCCTCGGCTTTCGAGTCGAGCGCCTTCGCGAGCGCCGGGACGCTTTCGCTCCCGATGCGGGCGAGCGAATCGGCGGCAGCGCCCGCGACGAACGAGCGCGGCCGCGGCTCGCTCGCGCACCGCCGGGTCAGCGTCGGAGAGCGCCGCCACGATCCTCGTCGACGGAGCGTCGGCCGCGCGGACGGCGGGGAACGCGAGGACGCAGAGGGTCAGGAGAAGGGCGCAGGGTCCGGTCGCGCGTGTCATGCATCCTCCTCTGGGAGATCGACGGCGAAGAGGATCGGCAGCCCGCCCGTGTGGAGGAAGACGACGGGGCTGCCGGGGTCGAGGGCGCCCGAGCGCGCCAGCGCGAAGAGGCCCGCCATCGACTTGCCCGTGTAGACCGGGTCGAGGAGGAGCCCCTCGAGCCGAGCCGAGACGCGGATTGCCTCCGCGCCTGAAGCCGTCACGACGCCGTAACGCTCGTGGAACCCGTCGTGACACTCGAGCGCGCCGGGCGGCGGCGAGGCAAGCCCGAGAATCGCCGCGCTCTCGGCCACGAGCTCCGCCGTCCGGTCGGCGATCTGCCGGGCCGTGCGCGAGACGCTGATCCCGACGACGCGCGCGTCGGGGGCGAAGAGACGGGCGCCGAGGAGGAGGCCCGCGAACGTGCCGCACGACCCGACAGCGGTGACGACCTGGATTGGGCCGGGGCCGGTTTGGGCGGCGAGCTCTCGCATCGCGCGGACGTAGCCGAGGGCGCCCAGACCCGAGCTGCCGCCGATCGGCAGCGCGAACGGGCGCCTCCCGTCCCGGCGCAGCTCCGCCACCCACGCGTCCATGGCCGCCGCGAGCGAGTCGTTGTCGTCGTCGTCGAGGAGGTAGCGGACCTCGGCCCCGTAGAGGGCGTCGAGGAGCATGTTTCCGCTCGGGCGCGTCACCGCCGGCCCGCCGAGCACGAGCTTCACGTCGAGGCCGAGGCGCCGCGCGGCCGCCGCCGTCATGGCCGCGTGGTTCGACTGCGCGCCGCCGACCGTGACGACGACGTCGTAGTTCCCGGCGAGGATCGGCGCGAAGTCGTACTCGAGCTTCCTCGCCTTGTTGCCCCCCATCGCGAGGCCCGTGCCGTCGTCCCGCTTCACGAAGAGCTTCCCGAGGCCCAGGCGCTTCGCGAGCCGGGGCATTTCCTCGAGGGGAGTGGGCAGGCTCGCGAGCCGGACCCGCGGGACCGCGTCGAGGGCGTCGTCTGCGGGCGTCACGTCCGGCTATTTTGCGCGCACGAGCGCCGCGAGGGCGCGCGAGGCTCGGTCGATCTTTCGGAAGACCGGGATGCCGCCGCGCTGGAGGACCATGACGAAGTCGTCGTAGAGGCGGCCGGAATCGACGTTCACGACGACCGGCTTCTGCGTCGCGCGGAAGAGGCGCAGGAGCTCCTGCGCGAGCGAGCCCTTCGAGAAGAGGTTCTCCGAGTGCCCGCCGAACGGGTCGGGCGCGAGGATGTCGAGCGCGGGCGTGACCGGGATCGGCGAGACGAGGAGCATGTCGACCTCGGGGTCGTCCAGCATCGCCGCCGCCGCCTCCACGAACGCGGGCGTGTCGGCCATGGGCGTCGCGTCGACGGGATTCGCCGCGTGCGCGATCCCGGGCAGGCAGGCTTTCAGGCGCGCGAGCGTCGCGGACGTCAGCGCCGACGGCACGAGGCCGTAGAGCTTGTCGAGGACGGCCGAACACTCGAAGCCCGCGTTCGAGAGGACCGCGAGGCCGCGGCCGCGGGCGGGCCGGTCGCCGAGCATCGTGTGGACCTTCGTGAGGTCCTCGAACATGTCGAGCGTCTGGGCGACCTGGACGCCCGCGCCCTCGAGGAGGGACTTCGCCACCGCGTAGTCGCCCGCGAGCGAGGCCGTGTGGCTCTTCGCGGCCTCGGCGCCGAGCGCGGTCTGCCCCGCCTTGAAGACGACGACGTGCCGGCCCTCCGCCGTGACGCGCCGCGCGGCCTTCACGAAGCGCTCGCCGTCGCCGGGCGCGAAGCCCTCGATGTAGAAGACGAGGAGGCGCACGGTCGGGTCGTCCGCGAAGAACGTCAGGAAGTCCGCCGCCGTGAGGTCCATCTGGTTGCCGTAGGAGATGGACGCGCGTGGAAAGACGATGCCGTCGAGGTTGCTCGTGAGGGACACGAGGTACGCGCCGCTCTGCGACACGGCGACGAGCGAGTCGCCCGGCGCGTCGTGGAACGGCAGCTTGTACTGCGGCAGGAAGAACGTGTTGTACTGGCCCTTCGACACGATCCCGAGGCAGTTGCCGCCCACGAGGACCGGCCCGCCGTCGGGGCGGGCGTGCCCGTCCGCGAGCGCCTTGCGGAGCGCGGCCTCGAGGTCGCCGCGGCCGGCCTCGCCGAACCCGCCGGGGATCAGGATGATCGACTCGGCCTTCCCGTCCGCGAGGGCGGCGACGACCGCGGGCGCAGCGGGCGCGGGCACGGAGACGACCGCGAGATCCACCTTCTCCGGCAGGTCCGCCACGGACGCGACGCACGGGACGCCGTCGATCGATTTCTCCTTCGGGTGGACGGCCCAGAGCTTCCCGTACGCGACGCCCTCGGACTGCTTGAGGTTCTTCAGGATGATGCGGCCGGGGTTCGGGCCGGACGCGGACGCGCCGATGACGACCGCGCTCTTCGGGGCAAGGAGAGAAGAAATCTTTGCGAGGGGGCGCGACGCGCGTTCCGCGCGTCGCGCGGAGAAACGCGCCTTGCCATCGGCGGCGACCCAGCGGCCATCCGCGCAGAGCAGGATTGGATTGACTTCGAGTTCTTCGAGAGTCGGATTGCCGAGAGAATTAGAGGGGGAGAAAGACAAGAGAAGATTCTTTGAAAGTGATTCGAAGAGAGCCGCCACGGCGTTTAACGCGAGCGGCGCCTTCGCGTGCCCCCTGTTACCTTCAAAGAAAATCTTCAGCGCCGGAGACTTGACGATTGCGGCCTGGAGGCCCTGCTTCACTTCCCCCGGTCTGAGGATCACGGTCGTGTGGCCCGGTGCGAGACTCCCGTACCACTCGGTGAGCAGCCCTCCCAGCCCAAACACCAGCACCGGCCCGAACGCGGGGTCGTTCTTGTAGGAGAGGAGGGCCTCGGCCGCCGGCGTGCCGGAGGCGGGGACGAGCTTCTCGACGAGGAGGATGCCGCTGCGCGAAGCGCCCGGGGCGCGGCGCCCCACCTCATCCCACATCTTTTTCGCCGCGGCAGCTACGGAAGAAGGAGATCTCTTAGAAAGTGTAAGACCTCCGACGTCTGACTTGTGAGCGAGATCCGGCGAGGCGATTTTGAGGACGACCTCGCCCGCCGCGTCTCCCCCTAAACCTTCTAAGAAATCCTCAATTTGTCCTGGAGCCTGCTCCGCCCCAGGCCAGAAGACGTGCCGCGGGACGTCGAACCCCGCTTTTGCGAGCAGCGCGTAGACCTCGTGCTCGAGGAGCGCCCCCGGCGTCATGCGCCCGGGTATCCCCGCATCTGGAGCTGCATCGCCTCGAGGCCTTCCAGCATGCGGGTCACCTGGACGCACTGGTCGCAGTTCGCGTGGACGCTCGCGCAGGGCGCGCCGTCGGCCATGTGCTCGGGGCACTTCGGCTCGCGCGCCAGCTCGATGAGGCCCTCGACGAGGGCGTTCACGCGCGTTCTCAGGGCGGACTCGGGGACTTCGCGCAGCGCGTTCACGAGGCGCCACTCGGTGGAGGTGAGGCTGTGGGTCGTGTTGTTTTCCATCGTCCCCTCCGTCAGTTGCCGGGAGCCGTGACGGACTTTACTCCCCATGCGAACGCTTCCTCGTTGAGCGGAATGAGCGCGCACTTGTCCTTCAGGGCCTGCCGGAGCGCCGTCTTGAACGTTTCCTCCGGGAAGAGACCCGTCGCGGCGCAGAGCGCGCCGAGCGCGACGACGTTCTTGACCATCGCCTTGCCGAGGTCGACCGCGATCTCCGTGAGCGGGACGCCGACGAGCCGGACGCCCTCGGCAACCTTCGGGACGTCGTGGATGACCGAGCTGTCGTAGACGATCGTCCCGCCGGGCACGACGTCCGGCGCGAACTTCGCGAGGCTCGGCGCGTTGAAGGCGACGAGGATTCTCGGGTGCGGAGAGGCGGGAGACAGGACCTCGTCCTCGGCGACGTGGACGTCGGCGTACGACGTGCCGCCGCGCGACTCCGGGCCGTAGCTCGGGATGTGCGTCGCGTCGAAGCCTTCGGAGATCGCGGCCCGCGCGATGAGCATCGCGGCAGTCTGGGCGCCGTCGCCTCCAGAGCCCGCGAGCTTGAGTGCGACGTCCTTGCCGCCGAGGTGCTCGGGGAAGCCCTTCATGAAGCGCGGCGGCTTTTCCGCGGAGGCGCCGACGAGGCCCACGAGGCGCTCCGCGTCGAAGCTCGGCGCCGGGACCGCCCCGTGCGGCTCGACGACGACGTCCTTCTTCACGCCGAGCGGAAAGACGGGGAGCATGGACTCCTTGACCCAGTGCTCGGTCTCCTCGGGCGTCATCCCGAGGTGCGTCGGGCACTCCGCGAGGACCTCGACGAACGCGAAGCCGCGGTTCTCGACCTGCAGCTTCATCGCCTTCGTGATCGCCTTCTGCGCCTTGATGCGCTGCTTGGCGTCGTAGAGGGCCACGCGCTCGACGTACACGGGCCCGTCGAGGCCCGCGATCAGCTCGGCCATCTTCATCGGCAGGCCCATCGCGGCCGTCCGGCCGTACGGGCTCGTCGCGCTCTTCTGGCCCATGAGCGTCGTGGGCGCCATCTGGCCGCCGGTCATGCCGTAGATCGCGTTGTTGACGAAGATCACGGTGATCGGGATCCCGAGCTGCGCCGTCGAGACGATCTCCGCGAGGCCGATCGACGCGAGGTCGCCGTCGCCCTGGTAGCTCACGACGATGGAGTCCGGGTTCGCGAGCTTGTGGCCGATCGCGACCGCGGGGGCGCGCCCGTGGGCGGCCTGCGAGTTGCCGACGTCGAAGTAGTAGTAGAGGAAGACGGAGCATCCGACCGGCGAGATCGCGACCGTGCGGTCCTGGATGCCGAGCTCCTCGATCGCCTCGGCGAGGTACTTGTGGACGAGGCCGTGGCCGCAGCCCGGGCAGTAGTGCGTCGCGTGCGCCTTGAGGCCCAGGCCGCCGGAGTGCCGCTCGAAGTTCTCGTAGAAGACGCTCACGCGGTCACCTCCTCGCGGGAAAGGACCGCTTTGACGACCTCTCCGGTCTGCGGCAGGACGCCGCCCATGTGGCGGACGGACTCGATCTTCGGGACGGCGAGGCCGGCGTGCGAGAGGGCGAGCCGGAGCTCGTCCTCGAGCTGCCCGGCGGACGCCTCGACGACGACGATGCGCCGGGCCTTCGGGAGGAGCGGTTTCAGGGCGTCGATCGGGAACGGCCACACGGAGACGGGCCGGAAGAGGCCGGCCTTGACGCCCTGAAGGCGCAGCGCCTCGACGGCGCCCTTGGCCATGCGGGCCGGCGTCCCGATCGACACGACGAGGACTTCCGCGTCGTCGCAGAGAAAGAGGTCGGCGCGCTGCTCGGCGGCCTGCATGCGCGCGTACTTCTCGTTGAGGTGGACGTTGAAGTTCTCGAGATCCTTTTCGTCGAGGTAGATCGACGAGATCAGGTTCCCGCGGTGCGCCGCGTCGCCGAAGACCGCCCACTCGGGGAGGCCCGGCTTGACCATCGTCTCGGGGAGGACGACCTTGCCCGTCATCTGTCCGAGGTAGCCGTCCGCGAGGAGGATCACGGGGTTGCGGTACTTGAAGCTCAGCTCGAACGACAGGCGCGCGAGGTCGAGCATCTCCTGCGGCGTCGAGGCCGCGAGCGTGATCGCGTGCGTGTTGCCGTGGCCGAGGCCGCGGCAGGCGAGCTTCACGTCGGCCTGCTCGGGGGCGATGTTCCCGAGGCCCGGGCCGCCGCGCATCACGTTCACGAAGACGCCCGGAACCTCGGACCCGATCATGTAGGAGATGCCTTCGAGCATCAGCGAGAAGCCCGGCGAGGACGTGAACGTCATGCAGGGCAGGCCCGCGCCGCCGCAGCCGTACATCATGTTGACGGTCGCGACCTCGCTGACGGCCTGCAGGAAAACGCCGTCCAGCTTCGGCTGGAGCTTCGCCATCAGCTCGGCGCCTTCCGTCGAGGGCGTGATCGGATAGCCATAAACGTGGCGGCAGCCCGCGAGGAGCGCGCCGACCGCGGCCGCGTAGTTGCCCTTCAGCACGAGCGGCTCGGTCTTCGGGAGGGGGACGATCTCGGGCGGAATCGCAACCGGCTTCGGGCGCTGGCTGGCGCGCTCGCCGAAGAGCTTGGCCGGGTCCTGCAGCTCGAAGTCCTCGCTCGCCTTCGGCTTCGCCTCGGGCCTGAGCCCGTACGGCTCGGGGCAGGCGTCCATGCACAGGCCGCAGGCGTTGCAGTGGTCGAGGTTCAGCACGACGGGCACGAGGCCCGTCAGCGGGTTGATCTCGTGGCCTACTTCGATGCAGTTCTTGGCGCAGGCTTCGATGCAGCGCCCGCAGCCTTTGCAGAACTCGTCGAGCAGGAAGGGTTTCGGTCGTTCACGAACGGGGGCCGGACTGGCCATGGAGGACCCTCCGGCACGAAATTTGACGACCTCCGCAACTTTTCCGCCAGAGAGCAGATGAATCAGGGTCTCAAGTCATTCAGTAAGAAGAACCTGCGCCCCCACCGCCGAAGCTGCCGCCGCCCCCCGAGAAGCCCGGCGCGTCGGGGGCTTTCGCGGCCGGCGCGTGGGCCGCGAGGACGGGCACGAGCTCGGCCGCTCGGAAGGCCGTCTCGTCCGTGAAAAGGGGGTCCGCGGTGAAGCCCCGCCGCTCGCCTCCGGGGCCGCGGGCGAGCCACCGGTTCACCGCCAGCGCCGCCCCGATGAGGAGGGCGCCCGCCGCCGCGAGGACGACGCGAAGGTCGAGGGCGTGGACGTACGCGCGCAGCGTCACGAGCGAGAGCGCGGCGAGGACCAACCCTGCGTCGAGGAGGATCTTCCGGCGCCGCACGATGCCGCGCAGGAGCACCGCGAGCGGCACCAGCGCGGTCGCGAGGATGGCCGCCGCGCGCGCGCCGTCGCCCGGCCAGGTTTCCGGCAGAAAACGCGCCCGCCCTCCGAGCTGCTCGATCATCCGGTGGTCGAGCGACCAGACGTTCACGGCGGCATAGACGGCCGCGATCCCGCAGACGACGAGGCCCCAGGCGCAGGCCCGGTGCGAGGGCGCCCAGGCCGGCCGGTCCGTGAACCTCGCGGCGACGGCGCTCAGGACGACGCCGCCCGCGATCCAGAGCAACCGCCCGTGCGGCGCGCGCGCGAGGAGGACGAAGAGGGCGCCGGCGGCGAATCCCGCGAAAACGGGGTTGCCCCAGCGGAAGGCGCCCATGGCAAAGAGGAGCGCCACGCCGAGAAGGACGAAATTCGGGCCATCGGGTTCGGAGAGATGAAGATTTTCTTCGAGTAAGAGGAACAGGCCGGCGACGAGGAGCAGGAGTCCCCAGAAGCTCGCCGCCTCGACGCCGCCGCGGAGGGCCATTGCGGGCGAGCGCGCCTGCAGGTCGGCCACGAGGACGAATCCGGCCCCGAGGACGGCGCAGAGAACCCAGGCTGACGATCCGCTCGGCCGGACGGTGAGGGCGAAGAACGCGGCGAACGCCAGGAGGATGAAGCTGCCGAAGACGAACGTGAGGATCCGCCATAGCGGTGCGGGCAACGTGCGCGGCTCCGGGTACCGGCGGGAGATTTCTTCGAAGGTGCCCTCGCTCACGGCGCCCGCCCTCTTCCAGCCGCGGGCGGCGGCGCGGACTTCCTCGACGCGCTCGGAGGCGACCCATTCCCCTTTCATGGAATCCTCATGCGCCGGTGGGCGAGGAAGATCGTCACGAGTGCGGCGCCGCCGAGCAGTGCCATGAGAAGGAACCGTGCCTCGAAGCCTCCCCCTCCCAACCCCTCCGAGAACACCGCGCGCAGGAGGCCGAGGTATGCCGCGAGGACCGCCTGCGCGAACGGCAGCGTGCGCTTCCACCGATAAGACGCCGCCGCGACGGCGGCCGCGACGGCGAGGAGCGCGGCGAGCCACACCCCCCAGTCGAGCGGCGATCCGAAGACGCCCGACAGCAGGCCGCCGAAGACGAGGAGGGCGCCCGCGTTCACCCAGACGTCCTCGAAGTGCGCCTTCTTCCCCGCGCGAGCTGTGACGATTCCGACGGCCGCGAAGAGCGCGCCCGTCGCGAGCGCCTCCCAGCGGAGCCGCGCGACGTCTCCCGGGCCGAGCGACGCGTGTGCGACGCTGAGCGCGAGGCCGCGCCACGCCGCGAAGGACGCGAGAGCGAGCGAGAGGAGCATCCGCGAGTCGAACCGGTAGGCGAGGGCGCCGTAGAAGAGGGCGACGACGAGGAGGTGCAGCGGCCACGCCGGGCCGAGCAGGCGCGTCTGCGCCTCCACCCACGCGAGGTCGGCCGCCGCGAGGAGCGCGCCGAGGAGGAGGACGTAGTCGAACGCGGCGTGCGTCGAGGCCGCTTCCCCCCACGACGGCGGCGCGGCCTTCCGCCAGGCCCACGCGAGACACGCGCCCGCCGCGAGGCCCACGGCCCCGGCGATCGCCGACGGGCCGATGCGGTCGACGTTTTCCTTCAGAAAGAGCCCGACGCCCGACACCAGAAGCACGACGCCGAGGTAGAGCGCGGCGCGCAGCTCGGCGCGAACCGAAACCAACTCGCCCCGCGCCACCCGCCCGGGACGGTCGCCCTCCTCGTCCGTCAGGACGCCGGCGGCGTTGAGAGCCGAGACGGCTTCGGCGACCTCGGGGCTCGCGCTCATCGCGGGTCCAGCATACGGCGGAAACCGTTCGCCTGCGTTACAGTAGAGGGCGCATGGCATTGCGAATCGTCGTCGTGGGCGCCGGGGGGCAGCTCGGTCAGGCACTGGTGCGCGAGCTGCGAAAGACCGGCCACGAGGTCGCCGCCCTGACGCGCGCCGCGCTCGACGTCACCCAGCGCTTCGCCGTCCTCGACCGCGTCGCGAAGCTCCAGCCCGAGGTCATCGTGAACGCGACCGTCCTCGGGGTCGACGCCTCGGAGGACGACCCGAAACTGGCGCTCTCCGTGAACGCGTTCGCGGTGAGGAGCCTCGCGGACGTCGCCCGCTCCGCCGGTGCGGCGCTCGTCCAGTACTCGTCCGACTACGTCTTCGACGGCGCCGCCACGGCGCCCTATCGCGAAACCGACAAGCCCAACCCCGTGAACGTGTACGGCGCGACGAAGCTCCTCGGAGAGATCTACGCGCAGAACGCGCCGCGCGGGTACGTGATCCGCGTCGAGGGCCTCTTCGGAACGCCCGGCAGCAAGGGGACGATCGACAAGATGATCGCCGAGGCGAAGCAGGGCCGGACGATCACGGCGTTCTACGACCGCAAGGTCTCCCCCATCCACGTGGACGACGTCGCGGCCGCGACGCGGCGGCTCGTCGAGAAGAAGGCGGCCGCGGGGATCTACCACTGTGTGAACTCGGGGTTCGCGACGTGGCACGAGATCGCGCTCGAGATCGTGCGCCTCGCTGCGAGCCCGTCCAACGTGATCCCGGCGTCGCTGGAGCGCTCCGGGCTGCGCACGGCGCGCCCGCTCTTCTCGGCGCTGTCGAACGAGAAGCTTGCGAACGCCGGCATCGACCTCCCGCCCTGGCAGTCCGCGCTCGAGCGCGCGGTCCGCGAAGCGCCCACGCCGGCGAAGCCGACCTCGGGCGTCCGGCCGCGGGCCTGAAGCGTCAGCGCCCGGTCAGAACCACGAACGCCCAGTTCGCCGCGAGCGCGAGGCCGGCGGCGGCGCCGGCCCAGCGGGGCGGCGCGCCGTCCGGGACGCCCTGCCCGCGGAGCGCGAGGACGAGCGCGACGAGGCCGCCCCCGAAGAAAACCGCCACAGCGAGCGTGACGAGCGGGTTCCACGCGAGGGCCGCGAAGGCGTCGAGCCGCGCGAGCGCGAGGAGCGCGCGCGTCCCGCCGCACGTCGGGCAGGGGACGCCCGTGATCGCGCGGAACGCGCAGACGGGCGCGCCCGCCGCGAGATCGCGCGCGAACGGGGCGGCCGCGGCGCAGAAGAGCGCCGCGCCGCCCCAGAGAAACGCGAGCTGGCGTCCGGGGGTCACGCTACCGGTTGAACGCCGAGAAAAGAGCGGCCCCGGCAAAAATCATCCCGATCGCGGCGCAGCCGCAGCACAGGACGACCGGCAGGAGGATGCCCATCAACGCCTTGCCCTGGTTCGCCTTGTGGAGCTGCTGGACGCCCAGCATCATCAGGTAGATCCGCCAGACGAGCGCCACGAGCCCGCCGACGAACGGGATCACGTAGGCGATGTGCGCGATCGACGAGTACGACACGACGCGGAACGTGCCCTCGAACTGCGACTTCGAGCCTGCGAGCGCTCCCACGATCATGAACGAGACGTGGAAGATCGCGCTGCCGATGAAGAGCCCGATCACGATGAAGATCGGCGCGAGGATGATGTTCGCGATGAGGCCGCCGCCGCCCATTCCCATCGCCCCGAAGCGGCTGTACTGGGCCGGCAGCATCTTCATCAGCCCGGCCCCGAACATCGTGCTCCACACGGCGTTGAAGATGGCGCCCACCCAGGCGACGATCAGCGCGAAGAGCAGCGGGCGCGTGTAGTCGCCCGTCTCGCGCGTGCGCGCCCAGGCCTGCTCGGGCGCCGTGATGAAGAGCTTCGCGGTGTCCAGGAACGACTCGGGGCCGATCGCCTGCGTCTCCCAGGCGAGGCCGGAGCCGGCGGGCATGAACGGCGGCGGGCCCTGTGGCGGAGGTGGAGGCGGCGGCGGATATCCGGATCCGGGCGGCGGAACGCTCGACATGGAGTCCTCCTCTCGATTGGTCGTCTCGCATCCTAACGCCGCTAGGCTGCCGTGCGTAGTTGCGGGAAGATTGGGCCATGCGCATGCCGTTCCACCGTCCCGCCCTTCTCGCCGCCATCCTCGTCTCCGTCGCTTCCACCGCCCTCGCGGTCGAGGCCCCTCCGGCAAAAAAGGCCTTCGGCGTCGACGACCTCTGGGCCGTCAAAAGGGTCGGTGCCCCTGTGCTCGCGCCCGACGGCACGCGCGCGGCATACGCCGTCACGGCCTACGAAGGCGACGAGATGAAGGCGAACGCGGACCTTTACCTCGTGGACGTCGCCTCCGGCGCGTCGCGCCGCCTGACGGCGAACAAGGCCTCCGACACGTCGCCCGCCTTCAGCCCGGACGGCAGGCGCCTCGCGTTCCTCTCCAAGCGCGAGGGCGACGCCGCCGCCCAGCTCTACGTCCTGCCGCTCGACGGCGGCGAGGCCGAGCGCCTGACGGACATGCCCACCGCGGTCGCGAACCCGAAGTGGTTCCCGGACGGCACGCGCATCGCGTTCCTCGCGAACGTCGTCGCCGGAGCGGAGTCGCCGGAAGAGACGAAGAAGGCACTCGAGAAGCGCGAGAAGAACCCCGTCAAGGCGCGCACCAGCGAAAACCGCCTCTTCCGCTATTGGGACCACTGGCTCACGGACGGCGAGTACCCGCACCTCTTCGTCGTGGACGTCGCCACGAAGAAGGTCACGGACCTCACGCCCGGCAGCAAGCGCTACTTCGGCCTCGACGAGGGCGGGTCGTTCGACATTTCGCCCGACGGCAAGTCCGTCGTCTTCGCCGCGAACAGCACGCCCGAGCCGTACGCGACGCTCAACTGGGATTTGTTCCTCGTCCCGGCCTCGGGCGGCGAGGTGAAGAACCTCACGCCCGCCCGCGAGGGCGAGGACGTGAGCCCGGTCTTTTCGCCGGACGGGAAGACGATTGCCTTCGGCACGCAGCTCAAGGCCGACGGCTGGCCCGACTACACGCGTCTCGCGCTCCTCGACGTCGCGACGGGCAAGGTCGCGCTCCTGACGGACGGCTGGGAGAACTCGTGCGGCGGCTGGAAGTTCGCGCAGGACGGAAAGTCGATCGTCTTCACGGCCGAGGTGCGCGCGCGGACGAACCTTTACGCGCTCCCCGTCACCGGCGGGACACCGCGCCTCGTCTGGAAGGGCGGCACGGCCGCCGGCCCGTCCGTCACTCCGGGCGGCGAGGTCGTCTTCCAGCGCCACGACCTGAATCACCCGCCCGAGATCGCCGCGGCGAAGCTCGACGGGACAGGCTTCCGGATGCTCACGCACGTCAACGACGCGCTCGTCGCGACATGGAACCTCGGCGCCGTCGAGGAGATGACCTTCAAGGGCGCTGCGGGCGACGACGTCCAGATGTTCGTCGTGGCCCCGCCGGGAGCCGAGGCCGGGAAGAAGTACCCGCTCGTCCAGCTCATCCACGGCGGGCCGATCGGGACGTTCGGGGACGCGTTCTCGTTCCGCTGGCACCCGCACGCGTTCGCGGCGCCGGGCTACGTGGTCGCGATGGTGAACTTCCACGGCTCGTCCAGCTTCGGGCAGAAGTGGGTCGAGTCGATCCTCGGCGCCCACCCGGACAAGCCGTTCACGGACGTCATGAAGGCGACGGACGTCCTGATCGCGCAGGGGCGCGTGGACGCCTCGCGCATGGCGGCGGCCGGCGGCTCTTACGGCGGCTTCCTCGTGAACTGGATCGCGGGCCACACGGACCGCTTCAAGTGCCTCGTCTCGCACGCGGGCGTCTACGACCTCATGGCGCAGTACGCGTCGGACGCGACCTACGGCCGGCACCACTCCTACGGCGGCACGCCGTCAACGAACCGCGACGCCGTGGAAAAGTGGAGCCCGAACCGCTACGCGGCCGCGTTCAGGACTCCCGTGCTCATCGTGCACGGCGAGAAGGACTACCGCGTGCCGATCGGGCAGGGCCTAGAGTTCTACGGCACGCTCACGGCCAAGGGCGTCCCGGCGCGCCTCGTCTACTTCCCGGACGAGAACCACTGGGTCCTCAAGGGCCCGAACGCGAAGCTCTGGTACGGAGAGGTCCTCGGCTGGTTCGACCGCTGGATGAAGTAGGCCCGTGAAATACGCGACCCTCGGCCGCACCGGCGTCACGGTCTCGCGCCTCGCGCTCGGGTGCATGTCGTACGGGGATCCGGCGTGGCGCCCGTGGGTGCTGACGGAGGAGCAGGCGCAGCCGTTCTTCCGGCGCGCCCTCGAGGCCGGGATCAACTTCTTCGACACGGCCGACATGTACTCGATGGGCGTCAGCGAGGAAATCACCGGGCGCGCGCTCCGGAATTACGGGCGGATGGAGGAGATCGTCCTCGCGACGAAGGTCCACTTCCCGATGTCGAAGAGCCCGAACATGGGCGGCCTCTCGAGAAAGCACGTCGTCCAGGGCTGCGAGGCGAGCCTCAGGCGCCTCGGCGTCGAGACGATCGACCTCTACCAGATCCACCGCTGGGACGGCTCCGTGCCGATCGACGAGACGCTCGCGGCGCTCGACCAGCTCGTCGCGCAGGGCAAGGTGCGCTATCTGGGCGCCAGCTCGGGCCCGGCGTACAAGCTCGCAAAGGCGCTCGCGCTCTCGGACGCGCGCGGCTGGGCGCGCTTTGCCTCCATGCAGAATCACTACAACCTCCTCTACCGCGAGGAGGAGCGCGAGATGCTGCCGCTCTGCCGCGAGGAGGGGATCGCCGTGATCCCCTGGTCCCCTCTCGCCCGCGGCCTCCTCGCCGGCACCCGCGCGAGCGCGCAGGCCGCCGCCACGACGGCTCGCGGCGCCGCCGACGACTACACCGGGAGGCTCTACGACTCCCCGTCGGACGCGGAGGTGATCGAGGCCGTCCGCAAGGTCGCCGCCGCCCGAGGCTGTCCGCCCGCGGAGGTCGCGCTCGCCTGGCTCCTCTCCCGGCCGGGCGTCACCGCGCCCATCGTCGGGGCGACGAAGATCGAGCACCTCGAGGCCGCGCTGAAAGCCGTCGACACGGTCCTCTCGGACGACGAGGTTGCCGCTCTCGAAGCGCCGTACCGGCCGCACGGCGTCCGCGGTTTCGCGTGAGGTCCGGATGGGCGCGGAGCGTCCGTTCGTGATCCAATAACGCGACCGGCTCGCACACAATGTTTCCGTCCAGCGCTCTCTGGGCTCTCGCCGCGGCCGCCCTCGCCCTGGGGGCGTGGCTGCTCCATCGGTATCGCGTTTCCCGCCTCGTCCGCCGCGAGCGCGAGCTCACGCACGAGCTGAGGGAGAAGACGCTCGAGCTGAGGGAGAAGACCGCCGAGCTCGAGCAGTCGAACGCCCTCCTCGCCGAGACCTCTCTCACGGACAAGCTCACGGGCCTCAAGAACCCGCGCTTCGTCGAGGCGGCGATCGGGATGCTCCTCGCGCCGGCACGCAAGCCCGTGCGCGACCCCGAGCAGCGAACCGAGTGCGTCGCGATCCTCCTCGCCGACGTCGACGGCCTCGACGACGTCAACGACGCCTTCGGAGGCGAAGGCGGCGACGCGGTTCTCCAGGCCGTCGCGGACGCGATCTCCGCCTCGGTGCGCGGCGGCACGGTCGTCGCCCGCTGGAGCGGCGACGAATTCCTCATCGTCGCGCGCGTGCGGTTCGGCGGCGAGGCCGGCGCCCTCGCCGTGCGCCTGAGACACGCCGTCGCCTCGTGGGTGAAAGCCGGCCCGGGCGACGGCGCGAAGCCCGTCACGATCTCGATCGGTTTCTCGGTAGAGCCGCTCATGCGCGCGCGGCCGCACCTCGCCTCCTTCCGCGACCACCTCCAGCTCGCGAGCGGCGCGCTCCGGCGCGCCAAGGCCGCCGGGGGGAACCTCGCGTGCGGCTGGCGCGTGAACGACGAGGCCCTCGAGGCCGCGATCTCCCTCCACGGCGAGCCCGGGGCCGTGCGCGTCCTCCGAAAGCCGGACGAGGCCGAGGCCGCGGGTCTCATCTCGCCCGCGCTCGAGCACCGCGAAGGCTGACGCGCTCAGCCCGGGATCAGAAGGATCTTCCCGGCCGTCCCGCGCCCCTCGAGCGCCCGGTGGGCGGCGGCGGCGGCGGCGAGCGGAAGCTCGCGGTCGATCCGGAGCGGGAGCGAGCCCTCCTGGACCCAGCCGAGGACGTCCGCGGCCCGCGCGAGCAGCTCCTCGCGCGACGCGACGTAGGCGAAGAGCGAGGGACGCGTCAGGAAGATCGAGCCCTTCGTGTTCAGGATCTGCGGGTCGATGGCGGGGGCCGCCCCGCTCGACTGGCCGAAGAGCGCCATCGTCCCGCGCGGGACGAGGACGTCGAGGCCTTTCTCGAACGTGGTCTTCCCGACGGAGTCGAAGACGGCCGCGACGCCCTTGCCGCCCGTCAGCCGTTTCGTTTCGGCGACGAAATCCTGCTCCGTGTAGAGGATGACCTCATCGGCGCCGGCCGCCCGCGCGAGCGCGGCCTTCTCCGGCGTCGAAACGGTGCCGATGACACGCGCGCCGCGCTTCTTTGCGATCGCGCAGAGAAGGAGTCCCACGCCGCCCGCGGCGGCGTGGACGAGGCACGTGTCGCCGGGGCCGAGCGGACGCGTCGACGTCGCGAGGTAGTGCGCCGTCATGCCCTGCAGCATCGCCGCGCACGCCTGCCGGGTCGTCACCCCGTCCGGAACCCGCACGAGACGCGCCGCGGCGACGAGGGCGCGCTCGGCGTACGCGCCCTGCGCGTTCACGGTCGCGACGCGGTCGCCCGGCGCGACCTCCGTGACGCCGGGCCCGACGGCCTCGACCACGCCCGCGGCCTCGCTGCCGAGGGTGAACGGGAGCGCGGCCGGCTTGTAGACGCCCGTGCGGAAGTAGACCTCGATGAAGTTGACCCCGACCGCCTCGATCCTGACGAGCGCCTCGCCGGTTTTCGGCGCCGGATCGGGGACGTCTTCGTAACGCAGCGCCTCGGGGCCGCCCGGCGCGTGGACGCGGATGGCTTTCATGCGGGGAAGTCTACGGCGGGCCGCCCGGTCGCGCTCTACTCGAACCAGCCGTTCACGTCCACGATCGCGTGCACCGGGCCGGCCGCCGTGTTCTGCACGAAGTACGAGCCGGAGCCGTCCGACGCGAGACCGACGAGCGCGTTGTTCGCGCGGGTCTGCCCGGCGCGGAACCTCACGGTCTCGACGCCCGGCGGCGCCGCGAGGTCGCCGGGATAGACGGCGAGCGCGCCGGCGGCGGAGCCGCCCGCGGCCGTCACGTTCGCGGAGACCGTGGTGGCGCTTGCGGGAATCCCGCACGCGCCCGCCGCGACGAGCTTCCGGATCTCCCCCGCCCCGAGCGCTCCGCCGGAAATGCGCGTGTCCACGGCGCGGCACGGGAGAAGCGTGTGAAATCCGGCGCCGCTCTTCACGATCGCGAAGGAGTCCCTCACGACACCGTCCACGCGCACGAAGCGGACGTCGAGGCGGCCGCCGTGTGCGTCGATCACGAGCGAGCCGCGCTCGGCGAGGCTGCGGAACATCGCGGGATGGTTCAAGGGGCCGGTGCCGAGCTGCCCGCCGCTGCCCGCGACGACGTAAGCCGTGCCCGCATGAGGGGTCCGCGCGGAAGGCTTGCGGTACGGCCCGGTTCCCGCCGGGTCACCCGTGCCGCCGTCCTTCTTCATGCCCGCCGTGAACGTCGTCGAGTCGGCGTAGTGCCCGTCGAGGAGGAAGGAGCGCTCGTAGACGTGCGAGTGCCCGGCGAGGACGAGATCCACGCCGCCGGCCTCGAGGATCGGGTTCACGTACTGGCGCATCTCGATGAGCTCGGTCTCCGTGTCCGAGTCGTGCGTGCCCTTGGTGTAGGGAGGGTGGTGCCAGTAGGCGACGATCCACGTCTGCGCCGTCGCGGCGAGGTCGGCCGCGAGCCACGTGAGCATCGCGCCGCCGGGCAGCCGGCTCACGTCCCAGGCGTCGAGGCACACGAAGTGCACGTTCCCGGCGTCGAACGAGTAGTACGCCTCGCTGCCGGACGCGACGCCGCCGGCCTCCGCGGCCTTCGGCAGGCGGAAGATGTCGAAGTAGACGCCCGTCCCCGTGTTGCCGTTCGCGGAGCCGCCGTCGTGGTTTCCGAACGCCGGCCAGAGCGGCGTCGACGCCAGCTGCGCCGGGTAAGTCCCGAAGACCGCGGCCTGGTACTCGGCGTCGGTGCCCGCCACGTATGCGTTATCGCCGAGCATGAGCCACAGGTCCGCCGGCCGTGGGCCCGCGTACGCCAGGTACGCGTCGCGCACGGCGCGCGCGTTCGCGTCCGCGGTGCCGGAGTCGCCGAGCGCCCAGATCCGGAGCGGCGCGGCGGACCCGGGCGAGGGCGGCGTCACGAAGGACGCGAGCGGGGCGGGCGCGAGGATGCCCGAGGCGGTACCGACCGCGTAGAGGTAGCGGGTCCGGGGACGGAGACCCGTCACGGCGATCGCGTGCTCCGTCGCGGACGCCGCGTCCGAGAACACGACCCCGAGCGGCACATCGATCTCCCACACGAAGACGCGGCCGTCCACGGGCACGTCCGTCCGCCAGCAGACGACGACGGACGCGCTGGTCGCGGTCTGAAGGTAAGGCCCGCGCGTCACGGCCAGCGCGAGCGCGCCGTGAGCGGCGAGCGAGAGGCCCGCGAGAAAGATGCGTACAAGCGTTCGCTCTATCTTCGGCTCCCCACCGTAGCCCGGAGAAGACGCAGGCGCGCGTCCAGCTCCTCCGGCGTCATGTTCGCGTACTTCGCCGGGAGGAGGCGGCGGCTGGAGGATTCGAATACGGCCAGGAGCTCCATGTACTCGAGGAGCTCGGCGTCGCGGCTCGGGAAATAGTCGTGGGCGGCGTTCGCGAGATGTTTCGCGAGGACCTCGGCATTTCCCCCGTCCTGCTGCGCCGCGTCGTCGTTCGCCATCAGGATGACGGCCTCGACGTCGGCGTTCGAGTAGCCGACGAGCTTCCGTGAGAAGTCCTCGCGAATCTTCGCGAAGTCCACCTTCGTATTGATGCGGTTCTTCTTCACCTGCGCGCGCGCGACGTTCTCGACTTCCTCGGGCGTCTGCGAATAGAGGAAGGGGATCTTCTTGTCGAGGCGGCCGGCCCGCTTCAGGTCCACGTCGAGCTTGTCGGGGCGGTTCGTCATGACGAGGAAGAGGATGCGCCCGCGATTCGACGTGTCGGACATGAACTCCTTGATGCGCGCGATGACGCGCGACGAGGTCCCTCCGTCCGATTCGCCCTCGCCCGAGCCGAACGCGCGGTCGCCCTCGTCGATGATGACGACGACCTGCCCGATGGCCTTGATGACGCTCAGGATCTTCTCGAGGTTGCCTTCCGTCGCACCCACCCACTTGCTGCGGAAGTTCTTCAGCTTGATCGTGGTGAGGCCGCACTCCTTCGCGAACGCCTCGGCCACGAACGTCTTTCCCGTGCCCATGGGCCCCGTGAAGAGAATGCCCATCGGCACGCGGCTCGTCCGGTTCTCGCGGATGTTCTCCGCGATCAGCATGAGGTCCTTCTTGACCTCCTCCATGCCGCCCACGACCTCGAACCCGTGCTCGGGCACGACGAACTCCACGAGACCGAAGCACTCGCGCTCCAGGATCTCGCGCTTCCGGATGCCGATCAGGCGGTCGGCCTCCAGGCGGGCGGCGTCGGTCATGCCGGCCGAGAGGAGGCTCGTGATCTGGATGGACTTGAGCCCCGCCGTCTGGCCCGCGTAACGGCTCGAGTCCTTTTCGGACATGTCGGGATCCGCCTGCTTCGCCGCCTGTCCGCGCGTCGCCAGGTCCGGCATCGGGACCTCGACGACGGCGACTTTCGGGTTCGACAGCAGCTTCGGCGAGAGGTCGGTCAGGTTCTCGGCCACGAGGAGGACCACGTTGTCGCCCTTCTCGATCTCGGGCAGGAACGACCAGCGGTGCAGGGTGACGAGCGCGGCGCGGTCGGAGTCGCCCTGGAACGCCGGATCGCCCGTGGGCGCAAGCGCCTCGGCGTATTCGAGGACGACGGCGGTCTTGTTGGACGCCGAGAGGAGCTTCTCGAGCGCCGGCAGGACCCGGTCCTTCGCCGTGACCGTGATGAGGTCGTCCATCGCGTCCGCGAAAGGCCCCCTCTTCGTGAACCGGACGCCCGTCGACACGTTGTAGAGGAGCACGGTGTCTTTCGTGTCTTTCAGGAGCACGTCCGTGAGGAAGTTCGAGAGCGAGAGCATCTTCCCGCCGTACAGCACGACGTCGTAGACGTTGCCGTGCAGGACGAACATGGACGCCTCGTTCCGGAGGTACCGGCGGCGGAGGTCCTCCGCCCAGCCGGGAAGTGCGTTCTTCTCGGCCACGTCACATCTCCCGTTCGATCCCGATGCCGCTCAGGATCTTCTCGGTGTCCTGCGCGGTCTGGCGGATGGCTTCGACGCCGTCGAGAAGCTCGTCGAGCTGGCCCGAGAGCTCCTGCGGCGACTGCATGGTGACGATCTGATCCGCGATGAGCTGGAAGGAGTTCTCGATCAGGTCGAGCTGGCCGCGGGCCACGCTCAGGTAGCTCCGGATCTCCTGCACCTTCTCGAGCCGGCGCGAGACGACGGAGAGGTTCTTCTTCGCGATCGAGACCCTGGGATCGGCGGTGTCTCCGGCCCTGGACGACTGCTCGTAGCGGCGACGGTCCTTGTCCAGCGCTTCGACGTCGATCGAGCCGAGGTAGGACTCGTATCGCGCGCACGTGAGAGCCATCTCGACGAACGCGTCCACGAGACGGTCCGTCTTCACGAGCTCGCTCCGAAGGAGATCTCCGGTGAAGGAGGGATTCTGCGCGGCGAGCCGGCGGATCTCTTCCTGGCGCGCGACGAGCGCGTCGACGCGCTGGCGCTCGCCGTCCCCCACCGTCGTGAGTCGCCGGGCACGCTCCTCCGCCTGGAGGGCGCTGCGGAGCTTCTCGAACTTCGGGTCCCAGAGGAGGTGCTTCAGGCGCTTGCTGTCCGGAGCGTGGAGGAGCCACAGGCCTTCGAGGCCGAGCGCCACCACCGCGAGGACGGGATTCAGCGTGAGTCCCGCCGCGGCGAGCGCCCCGGCGAAGAGCGACAGGTTGTAGGGGTTCGTGAAGGCCAGCTTCAGGTAGGGGCTCCGGTCGAAAACCGCCCCGCGCGCGAACTGCCGCGCGGCGTCGCCGATGCCTTCCTGCACCGAGGGCGCGGCCTGGGCCGGCGCCGTTTTCGGCGCCGCCTTCACGGGCGTCTTCGGCGTCTCGATGTTCCCCATGGGTCGATCCAATGATGCGCCCTAGGACGCCTGCGAATAAAGAAGGTCGAGGAGCTTCTTCTCCACCGCGCGGAACTCGGGCGCCGACTTCAGCTCGATGTTCCGGACCTTGAAGTACGGGACGTCCACGCGGTGCAGCAGCCGCGCGGGGCGCGAGGACAGGATGTAGACGGTGTCCGCGAGATAGACGGCCTCGGACACGTCGTGGGTCACGAAGAGAATCGTCGGGTCCTCGGTGCGGGAGACGTCGAGGAGAAGGCCCTGCATCCCCCAGCGCGTCTGCGGGTCGAGCGCCCCGAACGGCTCGTCCATCAGGATCACGCGGGGCCGGTTGATGAGCGTGCGCGCGATGGCCACGCGCTGCTTCATGCCGCCCGAGAGGTCCTTCGGATACCGGTCGGCGAAGTCCGCGAGGCCCACGGCCTCGAGGTACTTGTCCGATCTCTCGCGGCGCACGGCCGCGGACTCGCCATGGAGCCGCAGGCCGTACTCCACGTTGTCGCGGACGGTCAGCCATCCGAACGACGTGTAGGCCTGGAAGACCATCCCGCGGTCGCGGCCCACGCCCTCCACGGGCTGCCCGTCCAGGAGGATCTCTCCCTTCGTGGGCGGGAGGAGCCCCGCGACCGCCTTCAGGATCGTGGACTTGCCGCAGCCCGAAGGTCCGAGGAACACGACCACCTCGCCCACGCCGGGCTTGTCCTCGACGTCGAAAGAGACGTCGCGCACGGCCTCGGTGCCGCCGCCGTCGCGGTTGATGTAGGTGACCGACAGGTCCTTCACCCGCAGCTTCGGCGCCGCGCCTTTCAGGTCGGCGCGATAGCTGGGCTTCTTTGCGCCCGCGGTGCCGACGTCGACGGCGACGGTGCCCGGCTCGCCCGTCTGGGGCGCCGGCTTCGGCGCTTCGTCTTCTTTCAAGACTCGACCTCCCGCCACCGGAAGAGGATCCGGGAAACGGTGCGGATGATGAAGTCCGTCAGGAGGCCGATGCCGCCGATGACGAGGAGCCCCGCGAAAGACCACGAGGCCTTCTGGTGCGTCCGCGCGAGCTCCACCATGTAGCCGAGGCCGTGCTCGGGGTTCACGGCCTCCGCCAGGATCACGTACGTCCAGGAGATGGCGTTCATCACGCGGAAGGAGTCGAAGATCTCGGGGAGGGCGGACGGGAGCAGCACCGTTCGCACGACCTGCGCGCGCGAGGCGCCCAGCGTGAGCGCCGTCTGGACCAGCTCTTCGGGCACCGCGCGAATCGCCGTCACGACGACCGGCAGGAGATAGACGAATACCCCGAGGAACAGGAACGCGATCTTCTGCTTCTCGTAGATCCCGAACCAGAGGATGAGGAGCGGGATGAAAGCCGAGATCGGCATGTACCGAAGCGGCGCCACGACCGGCTCGAAGAACCGGTTGATGGGCTCGAAGGCCCCCATCAGGATGCCGAGCGGCAGCGCAAGGGAAGCCGCGAGAAGAAACGACAGGAGAATCCTCTTCGTGGAGACGAGGACCGCGCTGCCGAGGTCGTACTGAAGGAAGAGCTGCAGCGTGCCCTTGACCACTTCCGTCGGAGAGGGCAGGAAATCGGGCGGGGCGAGGCCGCCGTACGAGGCCACGCACCATGCCCCGAGGACGAGAGCCGGCGCGACGAGCCCGAGCACGAACGCCGTCGAGCGCGGCAGCGGGGCGCGGAGGGCGAAGAGATCGCCCCGGCGCCCCTTCCGGTCACTCACTATTCACTGGCCAGCACCACCTTGATGTCGGTCCTGCGGTTGAGCTGGCGGCCCGACTCCGTCGTGTTCGGGGCCACCGGCTGCGTCGAGCCGCGCCCGATGGTCTGGAAGCGCTGCGGCGGGATGTTCGGGAAGTTCTTCAGGACGTAGTTCTTCACGGCCAGGGCGCGCCGCTCCGAAAGCGTCATGTTCGAGCTCGGGTTGCCCGTGGCGTCCGTATTCCCTTCCACGCGCAGATACGTGTTCCCGAAGGACGTCATCGTCTCGCCGAGGGCGTCGAGGACGAAGTTGGAGCCCGGCATGATCTCGTCCGAGCCCGGCGTGAAGTGAATCTGGATCTGCTTGTTGAGGATGGCGCGATCCGAGGAGGACGGCGCCTTCGCGGCGATCTTCTGCTCCTCCACTTTCTGCTGCGGGTAATTCCCCGCGAGAGCCGCGAGGAAACGCGTATCGGCCCAGTCCTTCGCTTCGACCGGCCGCGTCACGAGCCCTTTCTTCCGCCAGATGACGAAGGCCGTGTCGAAGAGCGTCTCGTAATGAGCCTTCCCGCCCGCAAGGCCGTAGAACTGCGCGTTGTCGGCATAGGGCGTGAGCTTCAGGCCCGAGAGCATCCCAGAGACCGTGTCCGTGTCGAGCTTCAGCGCCTTGGCGACGACGGCGTACGCCGCGTTCGGGTCGGACTTGATCATCTCGATCCCGTCGAACCAGCCATGGATGAAGTCGCGCAGGGTTTCGGGAGCTCGGTCGATGAGGTCCTGCCGCGCGCAGAGCGTGTCCGCGATGATGTTCGTGGCCGCCGTCGTCGAGACGAGGACGTGCGCCTCGTCGCCCCGCGCCGTCACGGCCGCGGAAAGGTCGGGCTCCCAGGTCACGGCCGCGTCCACCTGCTTCGCCTTGAACATGGCCGCGGCGGCCGGCGCGTCCTGCGTGAAGATGATGTTCTTCTCGACGGCCGCACGGTCGTCGGAGGAGAGGCCCGACTGCGCGAGAAGGTAGAGCAGCAGGAAATGCGAGGGCGTGAACTGCGTGCAGGAGATCTTGTGGCCTTTGAGGCCCTCGACGGACTTGATCGAAGACAGGGACACGATGCCGTCCCCGCCGCGCGACCAGTCCTGCATCACGATGGACTTCGCTTTCTGGTTCTGCTCGCCGAGGATGGAGGCTTCGCGCGCCCAGTTGTCCACGGTGTTCCACATGATGTCGACGTCGCCCTTGCGGAAAGCCGCGAGCTTGGCGGCGGGGTCTTCCAGGAGGACGAACTTCACGTCGAGTCCGTAGGTCGCCTTGTAGCGTGAGGTCGCGCCGCTCTCCATGCCGTTCGCGGCCACGATGCCCGGCGCGTGGCCCGCCCAGGTGTTGATCGCGACGACGAGCGGCCGATTGAGCTTCCCGGAGCCGGTGAGCGCCGCGCCCGCCACTCCCGCCGCGCCCTTGCCCCGCTCGGGGTCGGGCGCAGCGCCCTTGAGCGCGGTGAAATCGTCGGACGAGACGCCGCCGCCGGCCTTTGCCGCCGCGGCACCGGCCGCGCCCTTGTCCGCGCCGGCCCATTTCCGGATGTCCTGAGCCTTGTAATGCCACACCGCGTAGCCGATGACGCCGAGGATGACGACGGTGATGAAGAACTTCGCGAAGGCTGTGAGTTTCATCGTTCGCTTCCTTACATGGTCTTCTGGGGCTGGGCGGACTGCTGGGCGGCTTTACGGGCCTTCAGCTCGGCGAGCTGCTGTTTCGCCTGCACGTCACCCGCCTGCGTTTTCAAGGCCGCGAGCCGCGCGTCGAGCGAGCTGCCCGACAGCTCCTGACCGAGGTTCGCCTCGGCGATCGTGTTCTTGATGTGCTCGCGCACGTTGTCGAGAGCCTTCACGTCGGCGTCCACGGAGAGGCCGTCGAGCTGCTCCTGGATCCGGAGCCGGGCCTGCGCCGACTGCATCCGCGCGAGCATCACGTCGCGCTCGGCTTTCAGCTTCCGGATCTCTCCCTGCACGTTGAGAAGCGACTGTTTGGCCGCGTCCGCGTCCTTGCTGGCCGTCCCGAGGTCGCCCTGCAGCTCGGTGGCCTCGGCGGTGAGCGCGTTCTTGCGCTGGATGAGAACGACGGCGAGGTCGTCCTGATTCGTCTCGACCGCGGCGTTCAGCTCGAGCTCGGTCTGCGCGAGCTCCTTCGTGGACTTCTTCAGTCGCTCGTCGATGTCCTCGCGCCGCCGGATGATGGCGGCGGTGGCGGACTTGAGCTTCGAGTATTTCTCGACCATGGAGTTGATCGCGTTCTCGTAGGCGATCTCCGGATGCTCCTTCTCGACGTTCGAGATCCAGATCGAGAGGAAGCCCTTCCAGAGATTGCCGAGACGCTGGAGCAAACCGATTCCCGCCATGTGATGCCCTTTCCTTTACTTGCCCTGTGGCTCGACGAGCTTCGGCGAGTCACGGACGACGCGCGCCACCTGCTCCTGGCCGAAAAACTCCAGGACCTTCTGGATCCCGAGCTTCTTTTCGTTGCAGGCCTGGACCACCGCGAGCTGTTCCGACGTCCGGTCCTCCATCACCGACCTGATGCGCCGGACCTCTTCCTCGAACTGCGCGATCCGCTTCGCCGACTCCTCGTGCACCTTCTGCGTGTCTGCGGCGCCCGCGCGGATGTACGCCTCGAGGGCCTGGATCTCCTGAACGGCCGCCTCGATGATCTTGTCGACCGGGACGCCGAAGGCCTTCAGCGAAGCCTCGACGATCTGCTTCTTCACCCCGTCGTCCGTCCCGGCGGGAAGCGCTCCGAGGAGCTCGGCAGCCTTCGCGACGCGGCCCTGCTCCTCCTCGTCGACGCCGGCTGCTTCGTAGACCTTCGGGAAGTCCACGCGCCCTCCCGGCGCGGCAGGGGGCTCCGTGACGAACGCGGGGGGATCGGGCTCGGCCGGCGGGGTGAGCGCGTCCGGGGAGGGCGCCGGCGCCGCCGCGCCGTCCTCCTGGACGACGAACCACCCGAGCACGGTGGAGCCCCAACCCTTCCTGTCGCTCATGGAGCCGGAAATCTTATCAAGACGGGCCGAAGCCCCCTCCCCGCTACTCGAACCAGCCGTTCACGTCCACGATCACGTCGAGGGCGCCCGTTGCGCTGCTCGTGATCTTGAAGGCGCCGGAAGCGTCGGAGGCGAGGCCCACGACGGCGTTGTTCGCGCGCGTCTGGCCGGCGCGAAAGGCGAGCGTCAGCGTGCCGGGAGCCGCCGGAAGGTCGCCCGGGTAGAGGACGAGCTGGCCGCCCGCGGACGCGTTCGTGACGGCGACGTTCGCGGAGACCGACCGGGCGGTCGCGGGCACGCCGCACGAGCCCGCCGCCACGAACGTCCGCGTCGCCCCGGCGCCGAGGGACGGTCCGCCGCCCGCGCCGGGCGGGCGGCGGGTGTCGAGAGCCCGGCACGGGACGAGCGTGTGGAAGGCCGTCGCGACGGGTCCGGCCACGCTCGTCGTGGCCGCGACGCCGGTGCTCGCGTTCCAGTACGAGCCGCTGGCGCTCGTCTCGAGACGCACGGCGCGCACGAGATACGTCGGGGAGCCTCCGGGCGCCGCCGCGTCGGTGAACGAGGTCGCCGTGACGAGTCCCGGGGTGAGACGCGTGAACGGGCCGCCGGCTCCGGCGCCCCGGTAAACGTGGTACCCCGCGACCGCGTCCGGGGAGGCGGTCCACGAAACGGCGGCGCTTCCCGCGCCTCCCATCGCCGCCACGCTCGAGACGGGCGCGACGACGTGCATCCGGAGCGTCGGGTCGCCCATGAGGGCGATGTGGACCGAGGGGCCATAGCCGCGGAAGTACGTTCCCGAGTTGTTCTGCGTCAGGCGCGCCGCGTACCCGATCGTCTCGCCCATCGCCATGTGTTGCACGTGCCACGCGGGCCGGCCGGCCCAGGCGCACGTGAGGCCGTACGTCGTCGTCGCGAGGGGCGCGCGCAGGAAGTCGTTCGAGACGTCCCAGTCCCCGAAGTAGCTCCCGAAAAGAAACGTGAAGGCGGTCTTCGTGTCCGTCGCGGCGAAGTTGGACGTCGAGCCGACGCCGCCGGCGCCCTGGTAGTTGCCGCCGCCGCACCCGTAGGCCCAGAGGTAGCCGCTCGTCGCGAGCGTGCCGAACCAGTCGAGCGCGAAGACGTTCGCGGGCCCGAAGAAGCCCGAGAACGCGCGCCAGCCCGTGGACGCGAACGCCTCGCCTCCGAACGCGCCGAAGTTGTCGTCGATGAGCCCGCGCGCGGGCAGCGCCCACGCCTTGACGCGGAAACCGTGGTCCTTGTTCAGGTACTGCCTGAGGAGGTCGATCTCGGTCTTCGGGGCGAAGGCGGGCATGTCCGCGAGGTCCACGCGCCCCACGCCGAGCTCGACCGTGCTCCCGGGAGCGTAGCTCTGGTCGAACTTGCCGTCTCCCGCGACGTTGTTCTGCCGGCCGGTTCCGCCCAGGTTCTGGGTGTCCGTCCAGGCGCCGTCCATGTCGCCGTAGTAGAGGTCCGCGGGCCACGCTCCCACGTGGTCCCCGTGGCCGTCGGGCGCGATGCTCCCGGAGTACGGCACCGGGACGTGCCCGAAGAGGAAGACGCTGCTCACCCTCGCCGGATCGGCGTCGTAGTCGGCCTTGACGAGCGCCTTGACGGACGGGACCGTCGCGCTGCGCGCGACGTCGTGGCGCAGCACGGTCCAGCCGTCGCCCGCGAGATCCGCTTGAAGACGCGCGAGCTCCGCCGCGAGTCCCGCTGCCATCGTGGAGTCGACGACGAGGACCACCTTCCCCCGGTCCTCGACGAGGGGAATCTCGATTCCCGTCGCGAGGTACCCGGTGCCCGTGACCGCCGCGCTTCGGACTAACTGGTACTCGTACCGCGTCCCGACGGCCACGGCGTTGTCCACGTAGCCCGTCGCCGAGCCCGGGAGCGTCGCCACCGCCGTCCCCCACGAGGCGACTCCCCAGGCCTTGCGGTAGACGGTGTGCGCCGTCGCGCCGGCGAACACGGGCCAGCTCAGAGTGATTCTCGGAGGCGAGCTCTGGACGACGGCCGTCGCCTGGACCGCGTAGTCCGACGTCGCCTGCGCGAAAGCCTGGCCGAACGGCACGGCGACGCATGCAGCCAGCGCGAGAAGGCGCCGGAGATGGTTCCCCATTTGAATGGAAGTGAATTCGTCTCACGGAGCCGCGTAACATGGCCTGCGACGGAATCTCGGGAGGGTGCGTCCATGGCCACTCGGATCGAAAAGGACACGATGGGCGAGATCGCCGTCCCGGCGGACCGGTACTGGGGCGCCCAGACGCAGCGCTCGCTCCAGAACTTCGAGATCGGCGAGATCCGGTTCTCCCGCCCGGTCATCCGCGCGTTCGGCCTCCTCAAGCGGGCCGCCGCCGACGTCAACCACGACCTCGGCCTTCTGCCGCCGGAGAAGGCCGCGCTCGTGACGGCCGCCGCGCAGGAGGTGGCGGACGGGAAGCTCGACGCGCACTTTCCGCTCGTCGTCTTCCAGACCGGCAGCGGGACGCAGACGAACATGAACGTGAACGAGGTGATCGCGAACCGCGCGATCGACCTCGCGGGCGGCGTCCCCGGCTCGAAGGACCCGATCCACCCGAACGACGACGTGAACATGTCGCAGTCGTCCAACGACACGTTCCCGGCGGCGATGTCGATCGCCGCCGTCTGCGAGATCGAGGAGCGCCTCCTCCCCGAGGTCCGGAAGCTGCGCGACGTCCTCGACGCGAAGTCGAAGGAGTTCCACGACATCGTGAAGATCGGGCGCACGCACCTGCAGGACGCCGTGCCTCTCACGCTCGGGCAGGAGATCTCGGGCTGGGTCGCGCAGCTCGACCACGGGATGGCGCACGTCGCGCAGGCGCTCCCCCACCTCCTCGAGCTCGCGATCGGCGGCACGGCCGTCGGGACGGGACTGAACACGCACCCCGAGTACGCCGAGCGCGTGGCGCAGCGCGTCGCCTCGCTCACGGGACACCCGTTCGTCAGCGCACCGAACAAGTTCGAGGCGCTCGCGGCGCACGACGCGCTCGCGTTCGCGTCCGGCGCGCTCCGCACGCTCGCGGGCTCCCTCATGAAGATCGCGAACGACGTGCGCTGGCTGGCCTCCGGGCCGCGCTCCGGAATCGGCGAGATCCGGATCCCGGAGAACGAGCCGGGCTCGTCGATCATGCCGGGCAAGGTGAACCCGACGCAGGCCGAGGCGCTCACGATGGTCGTCGTGCAGGTCTACGGCAACGACGCCGCGGTCGCCTTCGCGGCGAGCCAGGGGAACTTCCAGCTCCACGTCTTCAAGCCCGTGATGATCCACAACGTCCTCGAGTCCGTGCGCCTCCTCGCGGACGGCTGCCGGAGCTTCCGCATGCACTGCGCCGAGGGAGTCGAGCCCGACCGCGCGCGGATCGCCGAGCTCGTCGCCCGGTCGCTGATGCTCGTGACGGCGCTCAACCCGCACATCGGGTACGACAAGGCGGCCGCCATCGCGAAGAAAGCGCACGATGAAGGCACGACGCTCCGCGAGGCCGCGCTCGCGCTCGGCTTCGTGACGGCGGAAGAGTTCGACGCGTGGATCGACCCGGCGAAGATGACCGGTCCCGGCTGACGCCCGGGACCGTGCCGGCGGCGGCCGGCTTCGCCTCCCGGCCGCGCCTGCGTCGCAGTCCATAATCCCGCATCCCGTGACCGTATCCGCCGGCTCCCGCCTCGGGCCCTACGAGATCGTCGCGCCCCTGGGCGCCGGCGGCATGGGCGAGGTGTGGCGGGCGAAGGACACGCGCGTCGGGCGGGCGGTCGCGCTGAAGGTCCTGCCGGAAGAGTTCTTTGAAAGTGAAGAGAACCGGGGACGTTTCGAGCGCGAAGCTCGAATGCTGGCGAGCCTCAACCACCCGGGGATCGCCGTTCTCTACTCATTCGAAGAAATCCCCTCTTCGTCCGCTCCCTCTGCCTCCCGGACGCGTCACGTCCTCGCCATGGAGCTCATCGAAGGCGGCACGCTGCGCGCCGTCCTCGCCGAGCCCGTGCCGCTCCGCCGTGCGCTCTCGATCGCCGCGCAGATCGCCGACGCCCTCGCGGCGGCGCACGCGGCGGGAATCGTCCACCGCGACCTCAAGCCCGAGAACGTGATCGTGACGAAGGAGGGGCGCGCGAAGCTCCTCGACTTCGGCCTCGCGAAAACGTTCGCTCCGTTCGGCGACGCCGAGGGCGAAACCGTCTCGCAGGCCGCGGGCTCGACGAAGCCGGGCACCGTGATGGGCACGGTCGGCTACATGTCGCCGGAGCAGGCAGCCGGACGCCCCTCGGACTTCCGCGCGGACCAGTTCGCGCTCGGCACGATCCTCTACGAGATGCTCTCGGGAAAGCGCGCCTTCCGGAAGGACTCGGCCGCCGAGACGCTCGCCGCGATCATCCGCGAGGAGCCCGAGCCGCTCGCCGCCGCCGCGCCGAAAGCCCCCGCCGCGGCGCGCTGGATCGCGGACCGCTGCCTCGCGAAGGATCCCGACGACCGCTACGCGTCGACGCGCGACCTCGCGCGCGACCTCACGCACCTCTCCGAGCGCCTCACGGAGATCACGTCCGGCAGCGCCGCGTCGTCCGTGGCGCCTCCGGCCCCGCGCGTGCCGGGCCTCGCGGCCGCGGGCGCGGCGCTCCTCGCGCTCGCGATGGGACTCCTCCTCGGGCGCGTCCTGTTCCGCGCGCGTCCGGTCGAGCCGCCGACGCTCCACACCCTGACGTACTCCGGACGCGACTCGCAGCCGGCCGTGTCGCCGGACGGCAGGACTCTCGCCTTCGTCTCGGACCGCACCGGAACGCCCTGCCTCTGGCTCAAGCAGCTTCCGGACGGCGCTGAGGTCGCGCTCACGAGCGGGCCCGACGCGCTTCCGTCCTTCTCGCCCGACGGCGCGTCGATCATCTTCAGCCGGCACGACGGCACGCGCTGGAACGTGTTTCGCGTGCCGACGCTCGGAGGTGAGCCGCGGCGGATCGCGGAGGGGTTCATGGGAGTGCTCTCGCCCGACGGCCGGCGGCTCCTCCTCATGAGGTCGCAGGCCTCGGGAACCTCCATGCACAACACGATCCTCGTCGCGGACGGCGACGCATCCAACCCGCGGGAGCTCTACTCGTGGACGGGCTTCGCCCCCGGCCTGCCCTCGTGGTCGCCGGACGGCTCGCGGATCGCCGTCACGGAACAGGGCGGCGGCTCCATCGGCTTTCCGTCGAAAACCCTGATCATTCCCGTCGCCGGGGGAGTCAACCTGGAGGTCGCGCCGCCGACGCGGGGCGGAATGCTGACGTCGGTCGCCTGGGCCGGGACCCACGAGGTCGTCTACGGGCAACTCGCGCCGTTCACCTCGAACGACACCGTCTTCGTGCGGCAGCGCGTCCCGGGCGGAAAGCCCGTGCCGTTCCTCCGCGTCCTCAACGGAGGCTCGCGCGTCGTGCCGACGGCCGGCGGACTCTTCTTCGACTCGTTCGCGACCCGCGAGAACCTGCTCGAGGTCTCGCTCGATCCGAAGACGGGCCGCGCCGGCGCGACCCGGTGGCTCTCGCGCGGGAGCGGCGTCGACCGCCAGCCGGACTTCTCACCCGACGGCACGCGAGTCGTCTACTCGACGAACCGGGGCGGCAACCTCGACGTCTGGGAGATGGTCGTCGCGACGGGCGCCGTCCGGCGGCTGACGGAGGAGCCGCTGGAAGACTGGGACCCGGGATTCTCGCCGGACGGCAAGCACCTTCTCTGGAGCTCGCGCCGGAGCGGGAACTTCGAGATCTGGATGGCCGACGCCGACGGGACGAACCCGAAACAGGTCTCGCACGACGGCGTCGACGCGGAGAACCCGGCCATGACTCCGGACGGCGCCTGGATCTACTACGGCTCGTATTCGAACGACAAGGCCGGCATCTGGAAGGTGAAGCCGGACGGAACGGGGACCGTCAAGGTCTTCGCCGGGGCGATCTCGGGCCCTTCCGTTTCGCCGGACGGACGCTACCTCCTCTTCCCGGTCACGGGCAATCCGTCCGAGCGATCCCTCAAGGTCGTGAAGACGTCCGACGACTCCGTCGTGCCGTTCGACGTCCGGGTCCGCCTGCCCAAGCCGGACCCGCGCGTCGTCTGGGGACGCACGCGGTGGCGGCCAGACGGCGGCGCCGTCACCTGGCTCGGCCAGGACGAGAGGGGCAAGGCCGGAATCTACGTACAGGACTTCAAGCCCGGAAGCGACACCTCGGCAACGCGGCGGCTCCTCTTCAGCGCGGAGGCTGATCACAACGCCGAGTCCTTCGGCTTCTCGCCGGACGGGTCGAAGCTCGTCGTCGCGATCGGCGAGGAGGCCCGCAGCATCATGCGCGCCGAGAGCCCGGACCTGCCCCGGGCCGCCGGGAAGTAACCCCTAGAATCCGCTGATGTCCGAGACACCCGGCGAGCACCCGAAGGGCGGGGCGTACCCGCGCTACGTCCTCCTCGTCCTCGTCCTCGTTTACGTCTTCAACTTCCTCGACCGGCAGATCGTCTCGATCCTCGCCGAGCGCATCAAGGCCGACCTCGGCGTGACGGACGCGCAGCTCGGTTTCCTGTACGGCACCGTCTTCGCGGTCTTCTTCGCGATCTTCGGGATCCCGCTCGGCCGCCTCGCGGACGCGTGGGACCGGCGCAGGCTGATCGCGTGGGGCGCGGCGTTCTGGAGCCTCATGACCGCGCTCTCGGGCTTCGCGAAGAGCTTCCCGCAGCTCGCGCTCGCGCGGATGGGCGTCGGCGTGGGCGAGGCGAGCGCGGCGCCCGCGGCCTACTCGCTCCTCTCGGACTGGTTCCCGAAGGAGAAGCGCGCAACGGTCCTCGGCCTCTACTCGAGCGGCATCTACATCGGCGCGGGCCTCGGCCTCGGGATCGGCGGCCTCGTCGTGGATCGCTGGGACCTGGCGTTCCCCTCGGGCACGGGTCCGTTCGGCCTGCGGGGCTGGCAGGCCGCGTTCCTCGCCGTCGGCCTCCCGGGGCTCGTCCTCGCCGCGTGGGTGCGCAGCCTCCGGGAGCCCGCCCGCGCCGCGTCGCACCCGCCGCTCACGACGACGCCCGTGCGGACGTTCCTCCGCGAGTCCGCCTCGGTGATCCCGCCCTTCACGCTCTTCGCGCTCGCCGCGGCGGGCGCCGGCGCGGCGGGAGTGCTCGGCAACGTGGCGGCATTCGCCGCGCTCGCCGGCCTCGCGTGGCTGCTGACACTCGCGCTCGGAAACCCCGCGCAGTGGATCGCGCTCGCCGCCGGGCTCTACGCCGTCTTCTCGTGGGCGCAGGCGCTGCGTCTCCGGAACCGCGAGGACTTCGACCTCGTCTTCCGGAACCGCGCGCTCGTCCTCGCGAACCTCGGCTTCGGCCTCGTCGCGTTCGGGACGTACGGGACGAGCTTCTGGATCGCGCCGTACTTCGTTCGCGTGCACCACCTGAACCTCGCGAAGACAGGCCTCCTCCTCGGCGGCATCTCGGCCGCCGGAGGCTGGCTCGGCGCGACGTGCGGCGGACTCCTCGCGGACGCGTGGGGCCGGAAGCGCGCGGACGGCCGCCTCCTCGTCGGCGCGGCCTCGGCCCTCCTTCCGATCCCGCTCGCGCTCGGGATGCTCGCGGCCCCCTCGCTCGCGCTCGCGGCCGCGCTCGCCCTCCCGATCACGGTCCTCACGGCTCTCTGGGTCGCGCCCGCGACGACGACGGCGCAGGAGCTCGTCCCGCCCCGCCTGCGCGGCACGGCGAGCGCGGTGCTTCTCCTGCACACGACGTTCCTCGGCCTCGCCCTCGGGCCGTACACGATCGGACGGCTCAGCGTTCATGCCGGGAGCCTGAAGGCGGCGCTCGCCCTCGCGCTGCCCGTCAACCTCGTCGCGGGCCTCCTGCTCGTCCTCGCCGCCCGCGCCCTGCCGCGGCCCCCGGCATCGTAAGATCCCGCCCCATGAAACGACTCACGCCCGCCCTGACCCTCGCCCTCGTCGTCGCCACCTTTGCCGTGAAGGGAGAAACCCCCGTGAAGAATCCGACGGTCGTGATGAAGACGTCGATGGGCTCGATGACGATCGAGCTCGACGCCGCCAAGGCGCCGGAGACCGTGAAGAACTTCCTCGCCTACGTGAACGCGAAGCACTACGACGGCACGGTGTTCCACCGCGTCATCGACGGCTTCATGATCCAGGGCGGCGGCTTCGCGGTCGACAAGCAGCAGAAGGCCGTGAAGGCCCCCATCAAGAACGAGTCGTCGAACGGCCTCCAGAACAAGGTCGGCACGCTCGCGATGGCCCGCACGGGCGACCCGAACAGCGCGACGGCGCAGTTCTTCATCAACGTGAAGGACAACGGATTCCTCGACAAGGCCCAGTCGCAGGACGGCTACGGCTACTGCGTCTTCGGCAAGGTGACGGACGGCATGGACGTCGTGAACAAGATCAAGTCGACGCCCACGTCCAACCAGGGCGGCGCGTTCGTGAACGCCCCCGTCACCCCGGTCGTCATCGAATCGGTCCGCGTCCAGCCCTGACGCGCCCGGGCGCGTCCCTTTGTCGAGCCTCCCGCCTCCCTACGGTTACGTCCCGCCGCCTCCGCGGCGGCGGGGCGGCCCCGTCGTCCTGCCCGTCCTCCTCGGGCTCCTCGCGGGATGGCTCGTCTTCACACTCATGCAGCGGTCTTCCGGCCGCGGCGCCGCGACGGCGCCCGCCCGCGTGAAAGGCGCCCCCGCCGACGCGCGGCCCGTGGCGGCGCGCGGCGACCTCGCGTCGGACGAGAAGGCGACGATCGAGCTCTTCGAGCGCTGCAGCCCGTCCGTCGTCTACATCACGAGCCTCGCCCGCCGCCCGGTGAGCTTCTTCGAGATGACGGAGGTGCCGCAGGGGTCCGGCTCGGGCTTCGTGTGGGACCGCCAGGGACACGTCGTCACGAATTTCCACGTCATCCAGAACGCCTCGTCCCTCGTCGTGACGCTCGCGGACCAGTCCGACTGGAAGGCGACGGTCGTCGGCGTCGAGCCCGACAAGGACCTCGCCGTCCTCCGGATCGGCGCTCCCGAGGCGAAGCTCCCGCCGATCCTCGTCGGGACGAGCCGCGACCTGAAGGTCGGGCAGAAGGTCTTCGCGATCGGAAACCCGTTCGGCCTCGACGAGACGCTCACGACGGGCATCGTGAGCGCGCTCGGGCGGACGATCGAGGCCGTCACGGGCCGCAAGATCCAGAACGTCGTCCAGACGGACGCGGCGATCAACCCCGGAAACTCGGGAGGCCCGCTTCTCGACAGCGCGGGCCGCCTCATCGGCGTCAACACCCAGATCGCGAGCCCCTCGGGCGCGAGCGCCGGCATCGGATTCGCGGTGCCCGCGGACACCGTGAACGAGGTCGTCCCGCAGCTCATCGCGCACGGACGCGTCATCCGGCCGCGCCTCGGCATCACGCCGGCCCAGGAGGGCATCGCCCGGAGGCTCGGGATCTCGGGCGTCCTCGTGATGGAGGTGCAGGACGGAACCGGCGCCGCGAAGGCCGGGCTCCGGGGCACCCGGCGGGGAACGGACGGCTCGGTCGTCCTCGGCGACGTCATCATCGGCGTCGCCGGGAAGAAGGTCGCGAGTTACGACGACCTCGTCTCGGCGCTCGAGAAGCAGAAGGTCGGCGACACCGTGCCCGTCCGCATCCTGAGGGGCGAAGGCGAGACGACGGTCGACGTCACGCTCTCGGCGTCGCGCTGATCAGCGGCGGCGCGCGGACGCCGCGAAGACCGTGACCTCGCGCCGCGCGGCGAGCGTCGCTTCCCCGCTCCGCACGCGGCCCGTGGAGACGACGCGCAGGCGGCCGTCCGGCAGCTCCTCCGTCGCGACCGCGATCTCCCCGCGCTCGACGCGCAGCGTCGCGGACGGCAGGCCGCCGCGGGCGAGGAGCGCCCCCCGCGCCCAGTCCGTTCCCGAGCGCGCGAGCTCCGCGGCGTAGGCGGCGTTCGCGCGGCGGCGCGACGAGGAGAGGTCCGTGACGAGGACGGTCGCGAGGACGCCGAGAACGAGCCCGAAAATCGTCAGGATGCCGAGGACGAGGAGGAGGGAGCTCCCCCGCGCGCGCCGCCTCACCGCGCGCTCTCCGTCGGGCGCCCGCATGCGACCGCGACGAGCTCCGGGCCGGAGCCGTCGTCCCACGCAAGGAGAAGCCGCCCGTTCTCGAGCTCGTCCGGCTCCAGCGCGAGCGTCCCGGGCAGGTCCCACGTCGTCGTCGCGCGGACGACTTCGCCGTCGGGCTTCCTGCGCTCGGTCGAGCGCTCGGCCCGGCCGTTCCCGAACGTCCACATCACGTCCGGATCCTCGTCGCGGTCCGGCGGGAAGTGCAGGCGAAACGCCGCGGCCGGGAACGGCGGCGAGACGAGCGCGCCCGAGGAGCGCCCCGCGTCGCCGCCGAGCCGCTCGACGAGGAGCGGCCACGTGTCGATGCCGAGGCTGCGCGCGTTCAGCCCCGCCTGCTGCCGGAGCAGGCCCAGCGCGACCGGCAGGAGCGCGAAGAGGAGGACGAGGCCGATCATGACGACGACGCACATCTCGACGAGGGAGAAGCCGCGGCGCGTCACGGCGGCGCGCTCGGCGGGGAGACCCCCCGGAAAACGAAGCCTTCCTCGACGAGGCGTTTCTTCGCTCCCGCGCCCCAGCCGATGTCGAGCGTCACGCGGTAGAGGCCGTCCACGTCCGTCTGCCGGACGCCGAGGACGGGCCCGCGCGCGTCCAGCGCGTCCACGAAGACGCCCGGCCCGACGAACGTGCGCTTGTCCTTCGGGAAGAGGTCGTGCTTGAACGCCGTGCGGAGGTACACCCACTCGCTCGCGAGCGCGCGGACGGCCCGGTCCCGGTCGCGTCGATCCGCCTCCAGCGCGCGCCGCCGCGCGAGGAAGCTCGCGCCGAGCGTCAGGACGATTCCGAGGATCGCGAGCGAGACGAGCGCCTCGAGGAGAAACACTCCGCGGGAGCGCGGCGCCGCCACGGCCGGCCTCAGCGCAGGGACGAGGCGAGCTTCTTGGCGGCCCGGTCCGCCGCGTCGCCCGCGGCCTGACCCTCGGCCTCGGTGTTCGAGGCGCTGACCTCGGCGCTCCCGTTGCGTCCCGTGACGTCGATCGTCTTCACGGCGGTGCCGGCCTCGCCCACGAGCGTCAGGACGACCGTGCATTCCGCGTCGTACGTGACGACGACGGTCTCGGTGCGCACGGGCACGCCGCCGGGGGTCTGCTGCCGGTCGTAGACGCGGCCCTCGTGCCGCTGGATGGAGCACGGCGACATCAGGGCGCCGATGTAGACGTCGCCCGGGTATTCCCTTCGGAAGGCGGCCGACGTCTCGCCGGCGGCGGCGACGTCCGCGAGGTGGGCGCCGGAGAGGCGCGCGTCCACGACGGCGCCGAGCCCGCGGTCGCTCGCAGCCGACAACAGCCGCGGGACGAAGCGCTCGATCTCCGGTCCCGGGCCCCTGGCCTCCACGAGAACGATGCGCTTTTTCGCGGCGCCGGCGGCCGGGGCCGGCGCGGACGGGCCGGAGGCGCAGGCGGAAAGAACCGAGGCGGCGGTCAGGGCCAGGACGGCACATGCGGCTCGGGCGGCGCTTGGGCGCTTCATGGCAGCGCAGTGTACGCCCGTGCGACGACGTCTCCGCGGCGCTGGGCGAGGGACACGTCGAGCGTGCGCGGCGCGGCGTCGGGCGCGATGCACACGAGGACCCAGCGGCCCGCGAGGGCGCGCGCGACGCGCTCCACGGCCTGGCCCGCGAACAGGTTCGTCTTCGCGTACGTCCCGCCCGTCGCCTGGGAGGCAACCTGGAGCGTGGTCTCGAGCGTGTGCCAGTCCGAATCCGACGTGTCGAGCATGAAGACGTTCGCCCGCGCGCGCATGAGCGCGCCGAGCGCACGGTCGTAGAGGATCCCCTCGATCGGCGCGCGGTTCGCGAAGAAGCCCCAGCCCGCGAAGACGACGGCCTTCGCGCCCGGGATCGGGGCAAGGGCCGTGGCGACGAGCTCCAGCGCGCGCTCGACGTGCGCGGCCTTGCGCGCCTCGGCGAAGTCGAGGTTCGCCGCGAGAGACGGATACGGAGAGATTTTCACGTCGCGGTCGCGGCTCGAGCCGAGGCCGAGCCGGAACGCCTCGTCGAGGACGGCCCGGTCGTTCGTGAAGTCCGTGAGGACCGTCAGGTGCGAGAAGAAGCCCACCACCGCGACACGGTCCGTCGGCTGCAGGCGGTCGAGGAGGCGATGGAGCTCCTGCCTCACGCGCATGAGGCCCTTCGTGCGCTGCCGGCCGAGGTCGCCCTCCACGAAGAGAACGATGAGCCGGCCGGGCGGATAGGGAGCCGGCGGGGGCGCGGACACGCCGCCCTCCGCCGGGGGCATGACGACCGGGCCCTCCGGCGCGCCGGCCGCCACGAACTCGACGGACTCGACCTCGAGAGGCTTGCCGTCCGCCATGACGCGGAAGTCCGACGCCACGAGATCCGTGATCGGGTCGCCCCTCTTGTCCGTGACGTACGCGTCGACGACGAGCCTCACGACCTGCTCGGTCCTCACGATGCGCGCGGCGGGTTTCTCCTCGTCCGCGGCGGCCGCGAGCGCAAGAAGGCAGAGGACGGCGGCGCGGCGCACGGTCGGATTCTCCTCCCGTATGCTTCCGCCGTGAACGACCTCGTCGACGTCCTCGTGGTCGGCGCCGGGCCGGTGGGCCTCGCGTGCGCGCTCGAGGCGGCCCGCGCCGGCCTCACGCACGTGGTCCTCGAGAAGGGCGCGCTGCTCAACACGCTCGTGAGCTGGCCCACCCACGTCGTCTTCTTCTCGACGCCCGAGCTCCTCGAGATCGGCGGCCACCCGTTCGTCTCGGCGGGGCCGAAGCCCACGCGCCGGGAGGGCCTCGACTACTACCGCAAGGTGGCCGAGCGCGAACGGCTCGACGTGCGCCTCCACACCCCCGTCGTCTCCCTCACTCGAGAGGACGGCGTCTTCGCCGCCGCCACGCCGAAGGGGACCTTCACGGCGCACGCGGCCGTCATCGCGACCGGGTTCTTCGACACGCCGAATCCTCTCGGCGTCCCCGGCGAGGATCTCCCGAAGGTCTCGCACTACTACCGCGAGCCGTACGCGCACGCCCGGGCGGACGTCCTCGTCGTGGGCGGCAAGAACTCGGCCGTGGAGGCCGCGCTCGACCTCCACCGGCACGGCGCCCGCGTGACGATGGCGATCCGGGGCGCGGCGTTCGGCCCGAGCGTCAAGTACTGGCTGAGGCCGGACGTCGAGAACCGCGTGCGCGAGGGCTCGATCCGCGCGTTCTTCGACACGACGGTCGCGCGGATCGACGAGGGCTCGGTCACGCTCCGCGTCCGCGAAGGAACGGCGGAAATCCCGAACGACTTCGTCTACGCGCTGACCGGCTACCGCCCCGACTTCCCGTTCCTCACCGCCTCGGGGATCGGGATCACGGAGGACCTCGAGGTCGTCCACGACGCCGAAACGATGGAGACGGACGTGCCCGGCCTCTACGTCGCGGGCGTCGTCGCGGCCGGCCGGCACACCGGCCGGCTCTTCATCGAGAACGGCCGCGCCCACGCCGCGCGGATCGTGGGCCACGTCCTCGCGCGGCGCGGCGCGCCGGGGAGGCCCGAGGTCCCGGCGATCCGCCGCTTCCAGGACGGGGACTGACGATGGCGGGCGGTCGCGTCGGGACCGTTCTCGTCCTCGCGGCGGCCGTCGCCGCGGCCGTCCTCGTCGCGCCGGCCGTGAAGCGGACGATCGCCCTCGGCGACCGCGCGAAGGGCGCGCCGGTCTCGCTCCTCGCGGGCCACGGCTTCACACTCGAACTGCCGAAGGGCCGCTGGTACGAAGCGCGTGTCCCGCGATTCGAGCTCACGGACGGCGGAGACCCGACGGACCCGAACCGCCCGGCGCTCGAGCACCGGCTCCTGCGCGCGGGCGAGCCGGCTCAGCTCGCCGTCATCTCGTGGCGGCTCGGGGGCGACGGCAGCCTCGACCTCGACGACGCCGCGGCGCTCGTTTCGGAGGGATCGGCGCGACGCCTCGAGAAGTGGAAGCTCATCGGCGTCGCTCCGCTGCCCGGACGGGGCGCGACGCGCGTTCTCCACGCGACGGCTCTGCTCGAGGGCCGGGACGTCGAGCTGCTCTGGGGTCTCTATCCCTCCGGCCCGACCGTGTACGGCGTGCTCGTCGCCGTGGAGCCGGCCGCCTTCGCGAGGCTGCGCGGCGAGATGGAGGGCATCCTCGCATCCGTCCGCGCGTTCGACACGGGCGCATCGGGGAACGGGTCGACCTTGTTCTCGACCGGCGGAAGCGTCTTCAGGAAGTCGTAGATCGCGCCGAGGTCCTCGTCCGTCATTCCGGAGAGCGCGAGCCACGGCATCAGCGTGTTGCGACCCCTCGACGCGACCGGCGCCGCGTCGCCCGTCAGGCCCGCGAAGGACCGGAAGCGCCCGATGAACTCCTCCTTCGTCGCGCGGCCGAGGTACGCGTCCTTGTGCGGCGTGAGGTTCGGCGTCACGTTGCGGCCCCACGGGCCCTTGAACATCCTTCCCCCGGTGTACTCGCGCCCGGGGATGGGCGCGCCCGGCCGCGACTCGGGCGTATGGCAGCCCACGCAGCCCCCGATCACGGTGAGGTACTTCCCGTATCCAAGGTGGTCCGCCTTCGGGTCCGGCGTGGCGATCGGTCCGGTCACGGGCCTGGGCGCGCTCTTCACGAGGAGGTTCACCGGGAAGTCGATCTTCTTCGCCGGCACCGCGTTTCGGATCGGGCGGAGCGCCCTGAGGTACAGGACGATCGCGCGCGCGTCCTCGTCGCTCATCTCGTGGTACGCCGGGTACGGCATCATCGGGAAGAGCGTGTTGCCGTCGCGGTCGACGCCCTCGCGGATCGCACGCAGGATCTCGCCGTCCGTCCACTTTCCGAGCCCGGTCTCCGGATCGGGCGTGATGTTGCGGGCGTAGAGGACGCCGGGGATCCCAAACTCCTTCGTGAACGCGAATCCGCCCTTCCCCTCGGTGCCCGGGATGCGCGGCAGCCCGAACCGGTCGAACTTCGCATCGGAGTGGCACAGGAGGCAGTCCACGACGTGCATCGCGAGGTACTCGCCGCGCGCGAGGCGAGCGGGCGTCGCCTCGATCTTCTCGGGCGACGCGGGCCGCTGTGCGGGCTTCTTCGCGGCGAGATAGGCGATCCCGGCTCCCGCGAGGACGGCGAGGACGCTCACGACGAGAACGAGTCCCTTTATCAAACGCTTCATTGGCGAAGGATACGCCGACCCGGCTGCAATTTCGCCACGCGCCGCGCCAACGCGCCGCGTCAGCGCCCGAGCGGCAGGCGCAGGAAGACGAGGTCCTCGAGCGTCCCGGCTGGCGGCATCGAGCCGCCTTCGCCGACGGCGTCGACCTGGCTGTTGGCGACGTAAACGTAGTCGTCGCCGGCCACAGTCCCGCCCACGGGCACCCGGTACGCAGGGTGGGCGCAGTCGAGGATCTCCATCCCCGAGAACGAATTCCCGTCGGGCTCGAGCGTCCAGCGGCCCACGCGCCCCACGCTCACCGTGCCCGCGACTCCGACGAGCGCGTTGCGGTGGAAGACGAGCCCGTCGAGACCGGCCGGCCACGGGCCCGGCGGCTGGTCGAGGAGCGTCGAAGCGCCCGTCGCGGTGTCGAGGAGGTAGACGCCGCGCGCGAGGTCGGCGACCCACACGCGCGTGCCGTCGGACGAAAACGCGATGGACTTGGGCGCGACGAACGCGCCGGCCGCCGCCGCGACCGCGAGCTCCTCCGCGCCCGCGCGCAGGACGTGGACTTCTCCCGACGCGGTGTCCGTGACCCAGACGTTTCCGGCCGCGTCCACCGCGAGCCCCCCGAACTGGTGCGGCGGCCTCGTCATGGGCGACCACCGGCCGAGGATCGCCCCGGTCGCGAGATCGAACGCCACGAGCTGCGAGCGCCCGAAGTCCTCGGGACGGAACCCCTCCATCGCGGGGTCGACGGCCGTCACGGCCCAGAGGCGGCGGCGCCCGGCGTCGATCTTCACCGCGAGCACGGCGTCGAGGTCTCCGGGGCTCCCGCCCGCGAAGTCGGACATCGCGGCCGGCGCGCCGGCGGCGCCGGGCGTCACGCGCACGATCTTCCGCTTCCTCAGGCTCGCCACGTAGAAGACCTTTGTGGCGGCGTCCCACGCGAGGTCGCCGGGAACGAGATCGCGCGCGCCGAGCGTAAACGCGACCGCCGAGCGGTGCGTCTTCGGAGCCTGCGCGCGAATGACGGCCAGCGCGTCGTGGAAACGCGGGTCGGACGCGATGTCCTCGAACGACTTCGGAAGCGGAACGAGGCAGCTGTTCAGCCGCCACACCTGGTCCAGCCACTCCAGCGCGGCCGGTGCGTTGCCCGCGTGCGCCCAGGCCGTCGCGGCGAGGTAGGCCGCCGCGTCGTCCGAAGGGTTGAACGCGAACGCGCGCTGGAAGCCGTCGCCCGAGGTCTCCCACTGCCGGCGCCCGAAGTCGAGGTGCCCGCCCGCGTAACCGTTCGCGATCACGGCCGCCTTCTGCGCGCCGAGCTTCGGAACGGGCGGGGCCGCCGGCGTCGATGAAGTCGACGCGCCGCCGAGCGTGCAGCCCGCCGCCGCGAGCAGCAGCGCCGCGGCAGCCATCCGCCGCGCGCCCTCAGCCTTCGTCGCCGTCATCGCCGCCATTCTCCCAGAGGTCGCGCTGCGCGGCCGGCGCCCGCCCCTTCTTCGGCGGCGGCGGAGCCTCGGGCCCCGGCGCGTCGAGGACGGAAGGGTCGTCGTTCGCGGGCGCGTTGACGCGCCGCGACACGGCGAACGCCTCCATCTCTTCGGCTCCGAGGGGCGCGAAGAGCGGCGCGAGCGCCGCCGGGTCCTGCGCATCCGGGTCCAGCCACAGGTCCTCGCCCTCGGGCGTGAGGATGACGGGCATCCGGTCGTGCACGCCCTCGACGAGCTCGTTCGGCCGCGTCGTCAGGATCGCGAACGACCTGAGCGGCGGGCCGCTCCGCGGCGTCCACGTGTCGAAGATCCCCGCGAACGCGAACGGGCGGCGCGACTTCAGGCGCAGCGCGAACGGCTCGCGGCCGCGGTCGCCCTTCTTCCACTCGAAGAACCCGTCCGCCGGGACGAGCGCGCGGCTCCGGCGGAGCGGTTCCCTGAACGTGGGCTTCGCCGCCGCCGTCTCGGCGCGGGCGTTGATCGGGCGGCCCGCATCCTCGGGGCTCGCCGCCCACGACGGGACGAGGCCCCAGCGCATCGGCTCGAGGATGCGCGCGCCCTTCGTCTTCGCGTCGAGGCGCACGACGGGCAGGTCCTGCCCAGGCGCCGCGTTCCAGCGCGGGATCAGCGGGACGCGCTCGCCGCTCACGCGGAAGCGCGACGCGAGGACGTCGGCGGGCGTCACGAGCCAGTAGCGGCCGCACACGGCGTCAACCCCCCGCGGCGGCGCGGACTTCCGGCGTTTCGAGGCGCGTGCCCTCCGGCTCGGTCGGGAGCGGCCGGTAGGCGCCCGTTGCGGGTGCGTGGCGGTCCCACCAGCGCTCGGCGTCCGCCCGGGACCAGAGGCCCGCCGAAGACGTCGCCGCGAGGCGCTCCTCGAGGACGCGCGCGCTCTCGGGGCGGTCCGCGGGGTCCTTCGCGAGACAGTCGAGCAGCACCGCCTCGAGGTCGGCGGGGATCGGCGTCGCGACGCGCTGCGAGGGCGGCACCGGCGGCGTCGACGTGTGGTCGTGCAGCGTTTCGAGGGCGGTCTTGCGATCGAACACCGTCTGGGCCGTGAGGAGGAAGTAGCCGACGCAGCCCAGCGCGTAGAGGTCCGCGCGCCCGTCCACCTCCTTGCCGAGGGCCATCTCGGGCGGCATGTAGGCCGGCGTCCCGGCGATGAGGCCCGTCTGCGTGAGGTTCACCCCGCCGGTCGCGGACACGTCTTTCACGAGGCCGAAGTCCACGACCTTCACGAAGTCCGCCTCGCCCCCGTAGCGGCAGAGAAAGATGTTGCCGGGCTTGATGTCGCGGTGCACGAGTCCCGCGCCGTGGGCCTCGGTGAGCGAGCGGCACGCCTGCCGGAGGACGGACACGACCCGCTCGGGTGCGAGCGCCCCGTAACGCTCGACCAGCGTGTCGAGCGTGTACCCGTCGAGAAGCTCCATGACGTAGTAGAAGGCGCCGTCGTCCGAGCGGCCGAAGTCGTAGAGCTGGACCGTGTGGGGCGAGCGCAGGCCGGCCGTCGCCTTCGCCTCCCGCTCGAAGCGCGTCACGAGCTCCTTCGGGATTCCGCCATCGCGCCCGCGCACGAGCTTGATCGCGGCGTCGCGCGCGAGCATCCGATGCTCCGCGCGCCAGACCTCGCCCATGCCGCCGTGTCCGAGCGGTGCGACGAGGCGGTAGCTCCCGAGCTCCTCGGCCTTGCCGGCCTGAGCCGACAGGCGGTAGACGATCCGCGACCCGATGATCGCGATGACGGAGGCGATGGCCGTCGGGAAGAACAGCGCGATCGCGAAGGCCCCCGACGGGGCCGGACGGTAGCCGAGCGCGATCCCGACGAGGAGCCCGATCGGGTCCATGAGCGCGGTCGCGATCGTCGCGAGGACCGTCTTCCCGCGCGTGGACGGGACGAGGAGCGGAAACGCCATGATGAGCACGGAGACGGAGGAAAAACCCTTCGGCAGGACTCCTGGGTTGTCCGGCACGGAGTGGTAAACCGCGGCGAGCAGGAACCCGACGAACACCTCGTAGACGAGCGCGCGGTCGAGGAGCTCGGCGGGGTCGAGGCCCGCGCGGCGGGTCACCGCGTACATGCCGAGCGAGACGACGACGATGGCGACCTGACCCAAGGGCACGATGCCGGGGAACGCGCCCACTCCCGCGCGCGCCACGACCAGCCGCTCCACGACCGCGAAGGCGAGGACGCTTCCCGCCATGAGGAGCGCGACGTGGCCGAGCCTCCGCACGCCCGCGGCGAGTAGGTCGGGCGGCAGCGTCTCGCGCGCGGCGCGCGAGGACGCGCTCGACCCGGACGGGGTCTCGGCCTTCCGGCAGCGGGGCATGGGGCCTATTCTGCCCCGATGCCGGAGCTTCCGGACATCGTCGTCTACGCGGAGCACCTCGAGCGCCGCCTGAAGGGCGAAACGCTGCGGGAGGTGCGTCTCGCGAGCCCGTTCGTCCTGCGGTCGGTCGAGCCACCCCTCGCCGCGATCGAGGGCCGTGCGCTTCGAGGAGTCTCACGGCTCGGGAAACGCCTCGTGTTTTCTTTTGAAGGGGAAGAGGGGGATTCGGACCAGAAGCGCGACCCCGACGGTGGTCTTTTCCTCGTCATGCACCTCATGATCGCGGGGCGCCTTCGATGGAGGGCCAGCGACGCCCCTCTTCCCATTCCCAAGAAAATCGGTCTTCTCTCTCTTCTCTTCGACCGCGGAACGCTCCTTTTCACGGAAGTGAGCCCGAAGAAGCGCGCCTGGGTGCGCGTCGTGTCAGGCCGCGAGGCGCTCGCCGCCCTCGATCCCGGCGGGCTCGAGCCTCTCGAAGCCTCGGAGGAGGCGTTCATCGCGCGGCTGCGCTCGGAGAACCACACGCTGAAGCGCGCGCTCACGGACCCGACGCTGTTCTCCGGCATCGGCAACGCCTACTCGGACGAGATCCTCCACGCGGCAGGGCTCTCCCCCGTCGCCCTCACGTCGCGGCTGACGAACGAGGAGGCCGCCCGCCTCTTCGACGCGACGCGGGCGACGCTCGTCGACTGGACGGACCGCCTGAGGCGGGAGACGGGCGAGAAATTTCCGGAGAAGGTCACGGCCTTCCGCGAGGACATGGCCGTCCACGGGAAGTTCGGCAGGCCCTGCCCGCGCTGCGGGACGAGCGTCCAGCGCATCGTCTACGCCGCGAACGAGACGAACTACTGCCCGACGTGCCAGACGGGCGGCAAGCTCCTCGCGGACCGCTCCCTGTCGCGCCTCCTGCGCGGCGACTGGCCGAAGACCCTCGAGGAGATGGAGGAGCGGAAGAGGGAGGCGCGGGTCCCCTGACCGGGACGAGACCTATGCCGGCGGCTCCTCCCTCGCGTCTTCCCTTCCGATGAGAGAGGTCGCTGCCGTCCACGTCTGCCCGCAGTGCGGGGCCGCCGCCGGACGGGACGAAGCAGACGCCTTCGCGACGTGCCGGTTCTGCGGGACGCGCCTCTTCCTCGGCGCCGAGCCGGGCGTGCGGCACGAGATGCTCCTTCCCGCGATCCGTGCCGGAGACGTCCCCGCCCGGCTCGCAACGTGGCTCGAGGAACGCGAGGCGGCCGGAACGCCCGCCGAGATCGCCTCGCGTCTCGTCTTCCTGCCGTTCTGGGCGCTCGCGGGCCGGGGAGGCGACCCGCCCGTCCCCGCGGCGCCCCTCCTCGCGGACGGGATCGAAGCGTTCCGGCTGCCCGCGGGCGACGCGAAGGGCTTCGACCCCGCCGCCGCTCCGGGCGCGGAGTTCCTTCCGGCGACGGTCGCGCGCGACGCACTGCCGTTCGCCTCGGCGCCTGCGGCCGAGATCCGGCTCGTCCACGTCCCGTTTTACGAGATCTCGATGAAGATCTTCGGCCGGCCCGTCCGCGTCCTGCTGGACGCGGTCGCGGGCCAGGCGTTCGCCCGCGACCCGATTCCGACGAGCGAGAGGCGCCTCGACCGCGCTTACGCCGTGCTCCTCACCATCCTCTTCGGGGTCGCATTCGCGGGCTTCTGGTCGCTCTTTCGGGGCGCACACGCGCGCGGCTCGCTCTTTCTCCTCGTCGCCGGCCCCGGGCTCGTCCTCGTGACACGCCAGATCCTCGTCGCACTGGAGGAGGCGTGACGTCCGCCCGCGCCACCGCATTCACGTGCCCGCGGTGCGCGGGCCGGCTCCCCGTCGCCTCGTCCGCGCACCTCGACTGCCCGTCCTGCGGCTCGGCGCTCGCGATTTACGTCCCCGGCGCCGCCATACGCGAGGCGGTCGTGCCCACAAAGACGGCCGCCGAGGCCGCCGTGGCTGCCGTGGCGTTCTTCTCTCGTCACGAGGTCCCGCGCGCCTTCGCCCGGCTCGCGCCGGACCCACCCGTCCTTCTCTGGGCCGCGGCCGCCGAAACGTGGCGCACGCGCGCCGCGGGCGGGGCCGTATCCGAGACCGTCCAGGTCGCGCTTGCCGCGCCGGTGCCCGGCCTTGCACTCGAGAAGGCGGATCTGGCGGCGGCCCTCGCCGGCGGGACGCGCGAGCCGTTCGACCCCGCGCGCCTCCAGCGGGCCGGCTTCGTGTTCGATCCCGTGAAGGGCCCTGATGCGCTCTTCGACGCGCCGGCGGGCCTCCTCGAGGAACGCTTCGGCGTCGTCTACGTCCCGTTCTGGATCGTGCGGAAGCGATTTCGCCGCGGGCTGTACGAGGCCCTCGTGGATGCGAGCTCCGGTGCGCTCCTCCATGCCCGCGCGCCCGCCGCGCGCACGCGGCGGCTCCTCGAGGCAGCGCTCCTCGTCTACGCCCTCGCGGCGGCTCTCGCGATGCCGCTCCGGGGCTGGGGGAAGATCGCGCAGGGCCTGCTCAACCTCGACGAGCTCGGCGTCTTCCTCCTCTTCCTGATCCCGACGGGCCTCGTCCTCCTCGCGGCGTGGGCCTGGAACCGCCTCCGCTTCCGTTACGAGATCGACGGCGACGCGGCAATCGCGACGTTGCGCCCGATCAACAAGCCGGAAAGGACGCTGCTCGAAAGAATCGCCGCGACCGTGCTGAAAGGAACGATGTGGATCGCCGGAAAGCTTTTCTGACCCGGAGAGGGCGCCTGTGACGCTCGTCGCCCTCCGGCGCTGTCCCGCTTGTGGCGGCGTCCTGGAGGGGATCGCCGGCGTCGCATGGATGACGTGCGGCGACTGCCCGACCGCATGGGATCTGTTTACCGAGCCGCACACGCGGCTCGCGACGCACCAACCCGCCGGTGAGGCGGGCCCCGCCGCGGCCCGGCTGCCCTTCTTCCACTTTCGCGACGCGGGTGGCGGAAACGCCGTCTGGCTCCCCGCTTACCGCGCCGCCGTCCCCGGCTCGAGCGTCGCAACCGCCCTGACGGAACGGGGCCACGCGCCAGATCTCGTCTCCGCGCCGCTCGGCTCCGCGGTCGCGCGCGGGCCCGCCGAGGCGCTCGCACTCTTCGCGGCGCTCCGCTCCGGTGCGGCGCCGGATCCGCCGCTGCTCGTCTCGCTCGCGCTCCGGCGGACAGGAGACGCGCTCGTCGAGCCCGTTACGGGCCTCTCGCTCCCGGCCGCGCGCCTCCTGCCCCGGCCGGCCTGACTCGCGCGGCCCTCGCGCTACTTCTTCGCCGCTCCCGTCGCCGGCGCCACGGCCGGAACGCCCTGCTCCGCAACGGTCTTGTTGAAGTCCGCGAGGTCCGTGTCGAGGGCGGACTGGAGCTGCTTCTTCAGGTCGGCGAGCCGCACCTCGAGCTCCCCGAAATACGCGACGGAAGACGAGGAAGGAGCGCCTTCGCCGGTGCCCGCGACGCTCGCGACGCCCACGAACTGGTGGTCGAGCTGCGGCGGGAAGTTGAGGACGTCCTGCTCGCTCTTGACCTTCGGGTTCACGAGCTTCTCCTCGATCGCCGTGAGCTTCTCCGAGAGCGCCTTGCCTTTCCCGGCGAGCGGCTCCTTCTTTCCGAGCCGGGCGGCACGCTCGGAGACGTCCTTCACCTGCTTCTTCACGTCGCGGCACGTGAGCGCGGCCTCGTGCGTCTCCGAAAGCCTGTCCCTCACGCTCGCGAGGAACACGGACTGCTTCCTGAGGTCCTCGGCCGAGGCCTTGACCATCGGGTTCGCGACGACCTCGATCTTCTCGACCAGCACGACCCCGCCCAGCTTCACGCGCGCGGTGTACGTGCCCGGCGCGGCGAGAGGGCCGTCCCGTGAACCCCAGATGATCGCCTTCGGGACGAGCGAGGGCTTGAGCAACCGGAGGTCCCAGGACAGCCGGTTGAGGCCCTGCTTGAGCTCGAGGGGCTTTTCGGTCTCCTCCTCGGCCTGGCCCGTCCTCGGCTTCCCTCTGTTCCGAGGTGAACGTCCGGAGCACGGTCTCTCCGTCGAGGATCTCGAGCGTGAGCGCGTCCTTCGGCCCCGGCTTCTTCGGCGGTGCGTCTTTCAGCCAGACGTCGAGGATCGCTCCGGCAGGCGGGTTCTGCCCGGCGCCGCGCGGGCCGCCGCCTTCGCCGCGGCCGCCCGATCCGAAACGGATCGCGGGACGCGGCTTGAAGACGTGGACCGTCTCCTTCTCGACGCCTTCGGCCCACTGCCGGAGCGGCGAGAGGTCGTCGAGGATCCAGAACGCGCGACCCTGCGTCGCGACGACGAGGTCACCGTCCTTGATCGTGAGGTCCGTGACCGGGACGACGGGCAGGTTCCGCGGAAACGGCTGCCACGCGGCGCCGCCGTCGAGGGAGACGTAGAGCCCGCGCTCGGTGCCCGCGAAGACCAGCCCCTTGCGCACGGGGTCCTCGCGCACGGCGCGCGTGAACGCGCCGTCGGGGATCCCGTTCACGAGCTTCGTCCACGTCTTGCCGTAGTCCGCCGTGCGGTAGAGGTACGGCCGGGCGTCGTCGTGCTTGTACATCGTGGCGGCGATCCACGCGGCGCCGGCTTCCTGCGGCGAGACCTCGATGGAGTTGACCTGGATGCGCTCCGGGAGGCCTTTCGGCGTCACGTTCGCCCAGCTCTTCCCGCCGTCGCGCGTGAGCTGCACGAGCCCGTCGTCCGTGCCCGCCCAGATCGTCCCCGGCTCGTTCGGCGACTCCACGAGCGCGAAGATCGTGCCGTAGACCTCGACGCCCGTGTTGTCGAACGTGATCGGCCCGCCGGAGTAACCCTGCGTCGCCTTCTCGTTCCGCGTGAGGTCCGGGCTGACCTCGGTCCACGTCGCGCCGTCGTCCGTGCTCTTCAGGAGGACCTGGGACGCGTGGTACAGAGTCCGGGAATCGTGCCGCGAGATCAGGATCGGCGCGTTCCACTGGAACCGGTACTTCAGGTCCTTCGGCGCCTGCCCGATCGCGAGCTGCGGCCACGCCACGACGTTGCGCTCCTCGCCCGTCCGGCCGTCGAAGCGGTCGATCGCGCCGCCGTAGCAGCCCGCGAAGGACACGTCGGGATCGTCCGGCTTCGGCGCGATCCAGCCGCTCTCGCAGCCGCCGACCGGGCGCCAGTCGGACGGGCCGATGCCGCCGCCTCGCGTGCGGCTCAGGATCTCGACCGTCGTGTTGTCCTGCTGCGCGCCGAAGACGCGGTACGGGAAACGGTTGTCCGTCACGACGCGATAGAACTGCGCCGTGGGCTGGTTCAGCACCGAGGACCAGCTCCGCCCGCCGTTGAACGTGACGGCCGCGCCGCCGTCGTTGCCCTCGATCATCCGCTGCGGTTCGCTCGGGTCGATCCAGAGGTCGTGGTTGTCGCCGTGCGGCGTCCGGATCGCGTCGAACGTCTTGCCGCCGTCGCCCGAGCGGAAGAACCCGACGTTCAGGACGTAGACCGCATCGGCGTTCCGCGGGTCCGCGTAGACGTGCGAGTAGTACCAGGCCCGCTGGCGGAGCTTGTTCTCGTCGTTGAGCTTCTTCCAAGTCTCGCCGCCGTCGTCCGTGCGGAAAACGCCGCCCTTCACGGCCTCGACGACCGCCCACGCGCGTTCGGGCCGCGCGGGCGACACCGCGATCCCGACCCGGCCGACGACGCCCTCGGGCAGCCCGCCCGCGAGCTTCTTCCACGTGTCGCCGCCGTCCGTCGTCTTCCAGACGCCGCCGCCAGGGCCGCCGCTCTCGAGCGACCACGGCTTGCGGCCCACCTGCCAGAAGCCCGCCCAGAGAATGCGCGGGTTCGTCGCGTCCATGACGAGGTCGGACGCGCCGGTCCTCTCGTCGACGTAGAGGATCTTCTTCCACGTCTTCCCGCCGTCCGCCGAACGGAAGATCCCGCGGTCGGGGTTCGGGCCCCACGTGTGGCCGAGGGCCGCGGCGTAGACGAGATCCGGGTTCGCCGGGTGGACGCGCACGCGCGGAATCTGCTGAGTCTCCGCGAGGCCGGCGGACGCCCACGTCTTCCCGGCGTCGGTGGACTTCCAGACCCCGTCGCCGGCCGACGTGTTGCCGCGGATGCAGCCCTCGCCCATGCCCGCATAAATCACGTTCGGGTCGGAGGGCGCGACCGCGAGCGCGCCGACGGAGCCCGTCTTGAAGAACTTGTCCGAGACCGGCTCCCAGGAAGCCCCGCCGTCCGTCGTCTTCCAGACGCCGCCGCCGGTGCCGCCGAAGTAGTACGTCAGAGGCTGGCCCGGCACGCCCGCCACGGCGGTGACGCGCCCGCCGCGGAAGGGACCGATGTTGCGGAACTGGAGGCCCTGGAGCTTGTCGGAAAGAGATTTTTCTGCTTCGGAGGAAGAAGAAGGAGAAGAAGAAAGAGAAGATTTCTTAGAAGGTAAAGAGGGCGCCTCCGCGGCCGAAGCCGTCGCCGCGAACGCTGCGCAGATGCCAACCGCCGCCAAAATCGAGAGCCTCATCCCTCTTCCCCCTTCTAAGAAAATCCGAATCTCCGGTTCTTCATCTTCTTCTTCTAAGCAAATACTCTTCGTGTTTCTTCGAACATATCAGCCCTCTGCCGCGCGCCACTCGTAGTCGCGCACGCTCCGCGCGCGCCACGCGACGAACGCCGCGACGAGGATCGTGCCGACGCCCCCCGAGACGACCGCGAACGTCGCGCCGGCCGCGGCCGAGACGAAGAGGCTCGCGACGAAGCCCGCCTCGAGCTCGCCGAGCTGCGGCCCGCCCATGAAGAAAATCATGTTCACGCCCGTCATCCGCCCGCGCAGGACGTCCGGCGTCACGAGCTGCCGGACGGTCTGGCGCACCACCGTCGAGATCGTGTCCGTGAGCCCGACGAGCGCGAGCGCGGCGAACGTGAGAGCGAAGCTGCGCGAGAGGCCGAACACGATCGTGACGGCACCGTAGGCAGCGACGGCCCACAGGAAGACACGTCCCTGCCGCCGCGGCAGGCCCACGACCGACGTCCACACGGACGCCACGAGCGCCCCGATGCCCGGCGCGGCCCTCAGCCAGCCGTAACCGGCCGGCCCGACGAGGAGAATCCGGTCCGCGAAGACCGGCAGGAGGGACATCGAGCCCGCGAAGAACGTCGCGAAGAAGTCGAGCGTCATGGTCCAGACGAGGATCGGCGTCGAAAAGACGAACCGCAGCCCCTCGCGGAGCGACTCGATCGGGTGGTCCGGCGCACCCTCCCCGCGCTCGACGCGGCCCGACGCACGGAGCGTCGCGAGCGTGACGAGGACGCCCGCGAAGGACGCCGCGTTCAGGAAGTAGACGAGCGCGAGGCCCGCGGTGTGCGGGTTGGCGCTGCCCGCCGCCGGCGACGCGTGCGCCGAGAACGCGAGGATGAGGCCCGTGAGGGCGGGCCCGCCGATCGCCGCGAGCTGGAAGGCCGAGAGGAGGATCGCGAGCGCACCCGGAAGATCGCGCTCGGGGACGAGGCGCGGGACGAGGGACTGCCGGGCCGGGTTGTCGAACGCTCCCGCCGCGGACGTGAGTGCGGTCAACGCGTAGACGAGGCCGACGGTGTCGCGGCCGAGCACCGTCACGGCGCCGAGCGCCAGGGCGACGAGCGTCATCGCGGACTGTGTCGCGAGCATCACGCGGCGGCGGTCGTGGCGGTCGGCGACGAGGCCGCCGACGAGCGAGAGCGTCACGATCGGGACGACGCGAACGAGGCCCACGAGGCCGAGCGCGAGCGGCGAGCGCGTGAGCACCCACACGTGCCAGTCGATCGCGACGTTCTGCATCTGCGATCCGACGAGCGAGAGGAGCTGAGTGATCGCGAGGCGGCGGAAGTCGCGGTGCTTCAGCGCGTCGTACGGGCGCGGAGGAGGGGGCACGGCCGGAGTCTACGGGCGGGGATTCAGATCGTCTTCAGCCAGTCGGAGACGTCGGCGACCATCCGGTCCCACGACGGCGAGACGTAGAGCACGGGCTGGTACTGCGTCGGATCGTACGGCCGCGTCGAGGCGTCCGCGAAGTCCAGCGGCCGAAGCTCCGCCTCCGTCGTCATGCGCTCCATTTCGCCGAACGACGACAGAACGCCCGCGCCGTAAGTCCGAAGGGCGCCGTCCTCCTCGACGAGGCCGAACTCGAGCGTGTACCAGTAGACGAGCTCGAGGCGCTTCATTCCCTCGTCGCTCGCGCGCGCGGCCGCTTCGCCGAAGAGGCGCGACAGCCGGACGATGTCGGGGTGAAAGAGGCTCGCCGCATGGCCCACGAGCTCGTGAATCACGTCCGGCTCCGGCGTGTAGAACGGCACGGAGTGGTGGCGCATGTACTGCGTCGACAGGAAGACGCCCTGCGCCATCGCCGAAAGGAAGCCGCGCCCCTGGATGAGACCCGCGACGGGCAGCATCCGGAAGCCCGAGCGCGCGAGCGTGACGTTCACGTCCGCGAGCTGCGGAACGGCCGTGCGGTCGAGGGACAGCACCTTGGAGCTCTCGATCCACTCGCGGCAGGCGTGCGTCTCGTGAAGGGGCCCCAGCCGCTCCCACGTGAGCCGCCACACCGCCTGCTCCTCGGGCGTGTAGTCCACGCGCGGAATCGGGTCCCCGTCCCTGAAACGCAGCGCGTGGACGGCGATCTCGTTCCTTCTCACCCGATACACGGCATCCTTGAATCCCGGGTGATCGGGATCGAGGCGGACGATCTCGCCTTCGGTCGCGAGGACTTCCGAGAGATCTTTCACGGCCTGACTCTCATCGCGACCAGTCTCCCCTGTCGTAGCATCGCGGTCAATCCTCGGAGGTCACGAATGAACCTGACCCTTCTCGACTGGGCCATCGTCGTCGCGTATTTCGCCCTCTCGATCGGGATCGGCTTCGCGTTCACGAAGAAGGGCGGCGAGTCGCTCGAGGAGTACTTCGTCGCCGGGCGCAAGGTGCCCTGGTGGCTCGCGGGCGCCGCGATGATCGCGACGACGTTCGCGGCCGACACGCCGCTCGTCGTGACGGGCCTCGTCGCCGCGCACGGCGTGGCGGGCAACTGGATCTGGTGGAACTTCGTGATGTCGGGGACGCTCACGGTGTTCCTCTACGCGCGCCTCTGGCGCCGCGCGAAGGTCATGACGGACGTCGAGTTCGCCGAGATCCGCTACAGCGGGAAGCCCGCGACGTTTCTGCGCGGCTTCCGCGCCCTCTACCTCGCGCTCCCGATCAACCTCATCATCCTCGGCTGGGTCACGCTCGCGATGGTCAAGATCCTCCAGATCTCGCTTGGGATCCGCCCGCTGTGGGCCGTCGGCCTCTGTTTCGTCATCACGGTCGGCTACTCGGCGGCCGCGGGAATGTGGGCCGTCCTCTGGACCGACCTCGTCCAGCTCGTCATCAAGATGACCGCCGTCATCCTCCTCGCGTACTTCGCCGTGAAGAAGGTCGGCGGCATCGTCGCGCTCGAGGAGGGGCTCGCGAAGCACTTCGGCTCCGTCGACGCGGCGATCTCGTTCCTCCCGCCCGCGGGCTCCGCGTGGATGCCCGCGATCGCGCTCTTCACGTTCCTCGGCGTGCAGTGGTGGGCCGCGTGGTACCCCGGCGCCGAGCCCGGCGGCGGCGGCTACGTCGCGCAACGGATCTTCTCGGCGAAGACCGAGCGCGACGGCATCCTCGCGACGCTGTTCTTCAACGTCGGCCATTACGCGCTCCGGCCGTGGCCGTGGATCCTCACGGGCCTCGCGACGGTCCTTCTCTACCCCGCCGGCGTCCTCGTGAACGGCAAGCCCGACCACGAGGCCGCGTACGTCCAGGCCATGGTCGACCTCATGCCCGCCGGCTGGAAGGGCTTCATGCTCGCGGGCTTTGCGGCGGCCTACATGTCTACGGTCGGGACCCACTTGAACTGGGGGGCGTCGTACCTGGTTGGGGACGTTTATAAGAGATTTCTTAGAAAGGGTAAGAGCGAGAAGCACTACGTCGCGGTCTCGCGCTGGACGACGGTTGGTTTGTTTCTGCTCTCCATCGGCGTCACGCTGAACCTCTCGTCCATCGAGGGCGCGTGGCGATTCCTGCTCGCGCTCGGCAGCGGGACGGGCCTCGTCCTGATCCTCCGCTGGTACTGGTGGCGCATCAACGCGTGGAGCGAGATCGCCGCGATGGTGACGTCTCTCGTGGTGTCGATTTCGGCGTTCTGGTTCGTTCCGAAGGGGACGGGGCCGGGCGCCGTGTTCGAACAGCAGGCGATCGTCATGCTCGTGACGGTCGTCGCGACGACGGTCGTCTGGCTCACCGTCACGTTTCTGACCGAGCCCGAGCCGGACGCGACGCTCGACGCGTTCTACCTCCGCGTGCGCCCCGGCGGACCAGGCTGGGCGCGCGTCTCGGCGCGGCTCGGGTTCGGACGCGAGCCCATCCCCGGCGGAGCGATGTCGTTCCTGAACTGGGCGCTCGGGATCATCCTCGTCTACACCGCGCTCTTCGGCATCGGCAAGATCGTCTTCGGGCGCGTCCCGACCGGTCTCGAGCTCCTCGGCGTCGCGGCCGTCGCCTTCGTTCTCATCATGCGGAACCTCGGACGGGAAGAGAAGAAGCGCGCGGCCGGCGGTGACACCGCGCCCTGACGGGCGGCGCGCGGCGTTCCGGGCCGCCGCCGCGACCGCCCTCGCCGCCCTCGCAGCGGCGGCCGCGGGCCTGCCGCTCGCGGCGCCCGGCCTCGTGGAGGAGTGGTCGTTCCGCTGGGCGTTCGACCGCGGCCAGCCGTGGATCGCGCCGGACCTTCTCGTCGCGATGCCGACGCGCCCGCTCACGGGAGTTCCCCACGCCCTCGGCCGCGCGCTCACTCCGGATTCCTTCCTCGGCGAGAAGCTCGTCCTCCTCGCCCTCCTCGCGGGAACGGCCGTCGCCGCGGCCGCCTTGCTCGCCCGCTTCGTCCCCGTGCCGGCCGCCGCGGCCGCGGGCGCCGTCCTCGCGGCCATGGCGCCCGCCGACTCCGCTCTCTTCCTGACGAGGGACCTCCCGAATCACGCGGCCGTCCTGTTCACCATTCTCGCGATCGTGCTCCTCGCACGAGCCGCCGAGCGCCGGCGGCCGGGCGCGGCCGCGGGCATGGTCCTCTGCGAGGCGGCCGCGCTCGGCCTTTACGAGAGCCCGATCCTCGTCCTCCTCGCGGCGCCCGCGTTGCTTCCCCTCCTCGTGCACGGGGGTCGCCGGACGCCGCGCCTCCTTCTGGCCCTCTGGCTGCTCGCTCCTCTCGCATTCGTGATCCGCGCCCTCGTCCTCCTCGCGCGGGGTGGAACCTACGTCACGAGCCTCTGGGTTCCGGGCTCCGAGTCGACCCTGGCGCGTGCGGCCGGGACGATCGGGGCCGTGATCCGGATGGCGGGGCGCGAGTTCGCCGCCCCGCTCCGAGAGGGCGGCGCGGCCCTGGCCGCCGCTCGCGGGGGCGACCTCGCCGCCGTCCTCCTTCTGGCCCTCGCCGCCGCCGTGCTCGTCCGCGGAGAGGGCTCCGCGGTGCCCGTCCGCCTGCGCGTCGTTTTCGGCGCAGGGCTCGGGCTCCTCGTCCTCGGCGTGCTCCCCTTCGCGGCCGCGCCCGTGCTGCGCGAGGAGTCGCGGCGCGTCCACCTCCTCGCGTCCATCGGAGCGGGTGTCGCCACCGCGGCGGCGCTCGCCGCCCTCCGGCGCCCCTCCCTGAGGATCGGGGCGAGCGTGACGCTGGTGGCTCTCTCGGCCGCCGCCGGAGGCGCGCGGCGCGATCACGTCGCCGCCTCGGCGGAGCGAGTCGGCGGCCTCGTGCGTTCGCTCGCCGAGGGCGCACCCTCCCCGCCGCCGGGCACGGTTCTTCTCCTGGCCGATTCGGACGGCCCGCCGCGCACGGAGGACGTTCTCGGGCTGACGATCACGGACGTCCACCTCGCCGACGCGCTCCGGGTCGTCCATCAGCAAGCGGATCTCCTCGTCTACGTCTACGGGCGCGACCTGCGCTATCGCTGGAACGGGACGCCGGAGGCCCGCGAGGATGGCGTGACGGTGCGCTGGGGCGACGGGTCCGCGTCGCTCGTCCCATGGGAGAAGGTCGCCGTGTTCCGCGAGGACGCGAGCGGCAGGGTGACGCGGCTCGACGAGCTCCCGCGTGGCGCGTTTCCGCTCGCGACGCCGCCCGACATGGGGCGGCTGATCCCGCAGACGGGGCCGCCGCCGCCGCGCCTCGAAACGCTCTGCCCTCCGCTCAACGGGATGCCAGCTCGAGCTCCTTCTCGACGGCCGGCAGGCGCGGGTGGTCCGGCTTGAGCCTGCGGTACGTCGCCGCCGAATCACCGAGGAGCGCGCGCGCCTCTGCGCGCGGCGCGCCGCCCGGCTTCTTCGCGAGCGTCGCGCCGAGCTCGTAGCGCGTCAGAGCGACCGGGAGACTCCCGGCCCCGTGGAGTTTCGTCTGCGTCGCAAGCGCGCGGCGCAGCTCCGATTCGGACTCGTCGAGGCGGCCCCGGCCGCGCAGGATCGCGCCCAGCCGCGAGCGCGCCTCTGCGGTCTCCCGCCCGTCGGGACCCAGGATTTCCTCGAGCTTCGCCACGGCGGCGCGCTGGAGCGTCTCCGCCTCCGCGAGGCGTCCCTGCAGAGCGACCTGCTCGGCGAGATTCGACGTCGACTGCCACACGAACGCGTGCTTCTCGCCGAGGACCTCGCGGAAGAGGGCCACGACCTCGAGGAGGAGGGCCTCCGCCCGGGCGTGGTCGCCGCGGCGGGAGGCGATGAGTGCGAGGCCGTTCGTGCACTTGCCGACCTCGAAGTGCTTCGGGTCCACGCCCCGGAAGATCGCGAGCGCCGCCTTGTAGTAGGGCTCCGATTCGTCGAGTCGCCCCTGGTTCAGGCAGAAGAGCGCGTAGAGCTGAAGGCTCTGGCCCGTCGCCACGTGGGCGGGACCGAGAGTCGCGCGGCGCACCTCGAGCGAGCGGCGAAAGAGGCGGTCGGCCTCCTCGAAACGGGAGCGCCGCTCGAGAAGGACGGCGCGGTTCAGGTAGCTCTGGCCGAGGGTGGGGTGCTCCGAGCCCAGGCTGCGCTCGAGAACGGCCTCGGACCGCGTGTACGCGCTCTCGGCTTCGTCGAGGCGGTCCAGCTCCTCGAGGAGGACGCCGAGGTTCCGGAGGTGGATCGCGGTGAGCGGATCCGAGTCCCCGAGCTCGCGGCGGTACGCCTCCCACACGCGGCGCTCGGCGGCCTCCGCGTCCGCGACGCGGCCCTTCCAGAACAGGACCTGCGCCCAGTCGCTCCGGGCCCGCGCCGTCGTGAGGCTGTCGGGCCCCTCCCGCGCTTCGAGGATCTTCAGGGCGGCGTCGAGCTTCTTCTCCGCCTCGTCGAGCTTGCCCTCGCCCGTGAGCACCGAGCCGAGCGTGGCGAGGCTGCTTCCCACCGCCGCATGGTCGGGCGCGAACTTCTTCCGCCGGATCGCGAGCGCCTTCTCCGCGAGCACGCGCGACGGCGCGAGCCGCCCGAGGCTGCGGTCGATGCGCGCGACCGTCTCGAGGAGCTCGGCCTGGACTTCCGGTTCGTTCGCAAGGCCCGTCTGCAGCCGGCGGGCGCCCTCGTCGAGGACCTGCGCCGCCGTGAGCGTCTGGCCCGCGGACTGCTCGGGATCGGCGACCTCGAACAGGCTCACGAGGAACTCCTTGACGCGCGAGGCGCGGCGCGCCTGCGCCGAGGCCTCCGCGGCGGCCTCCCGCGCCTTCTTCGCCTGCCACGACGTCCCGGCGAGGCCCGCGACGAGCGCGAGGAAGACGAGCGACGTAGCCCCGACCATCGCGCGGTGCCGCCGCACGAACTTCCCCGTCCGGTAGCCCAGCGTGTCGGGTCGCGCCGTGACCGGCCTCCCCTCGAGAACGCGGCGGAGCTCCTCGGCGAGGAGCGCCGCGGACGGATAGCGGCGCTCCGGCTCTCGGCGCAGGCACTTCAGGAGCACCGCGTCGAGGTCGCCCGAGAGCCTTTCCGGCAGGTGCGCGGCCTCGCGCGGGTCGTAGCCCGCCGCGGCGGCGCTCTTCAGGGCGAGCCGGCTCGGCCGCTCGGCGGTCTCGGCATCGAGCCGCGCCGCGAGTCCCGCCGCCGGGACGCCCCGGCGGTCGTGCGGGAGCGCGCCCGTCAGGAGCTGGACCGCGAGCACGCCGAGCGCATAGACGTCCGTGGCGGTCGTGACCGGCTCGCCGAGAATCTGTTCGGGTGCTGCGTACGCGGGCGTCAGAACGCGCTCGTCCACGCGCGTCCTGTCGGAGTCCTCCTCGTCCGGGGAGAGAACTTTCGCGATCCCGAAGTCGAGGAGCTTGACCGTCCCGTCCGCCGTCACGAGCACGTTGGAAGGCTTGATGTCCCGGTGGACGACGAGTCGGCGGTGCGCCGCATCGACCGCCTCGCAGCACGTGACGAGAAGCGCGACGCGGGACGTGAGAGAAACGGCCCTTGCCGCGCAGTACTCCGTGATCGGCCTGCCGTCGACGGCCTCCAGCACGAAGTACGGACGGCCCGCGGCGGCGCCGCCGTCGAGGAGGCGCGCGATGTTCGGATGCTCGAGGTGCGCGAGGACCTGCCGCTCGCGCAGGAAGCGTGCGCGGATCGATTCGGAGTCGATCCCGCGGCGCAGAAGCTTGAGGGCCGCCTTCTGCTCGAAGGCCCCGTCGGCCCGTGCGGCGAGGTACACGTCGCCCATGCCGCCGCGCCCGAGGAGCGACAGGAGCCGCCACGCCCCGACGACCTCGCCGCTCTCGTCCGCTGCGCCGGGGGCGTCCTCGCCGACGAGCAGGTCCCGCACGAGCTCGGGCGCCCAGGCCGCGGCGTCGCCTTCGAGGAACCCGCCCGCGTGATCGTCCGCGGCGAGGAGCCGCCGCACGGCCGCCGTCAGCGCCGGATCGCGCGCGCCCTCGGCCCGGAGCCGCTCTTCCCGGTCCGGGGCCGGCAGATCGACGAGCTCCTCGAAGAGGAGGCGCGCCGCGGCGCGGTCCGTCACGCGTCGAGCCCCCGCCCCGCGAGGTCCTCGAAGAGCAGGGCCCGGGCCGCGCGCCAGCGGCGCTTCACGGTGCGGTCCGAGACTTCGAGCGTGGCGGCGATTTCCTCGACGGACAGCCCGCCGAAGAATCGCCACTCCACGATGCGCGCGAGGTCGGGGTCCGCCGCCTCGAGGCGCGAGAGGGCCTCGTCGAGCGCGACGAGTTCCTCGGGACGCTCGACGGCTGCAATCTCGCCCTCCTCGAGGGCGCGCATGCTCACGCCGCCGCCGCGCTTGGTGCGCAGGCGGCTGCGCGCGTGGTCGATCAGGACGAGGCGCATGGCGCGCGCCGTCGTCGCGAAGAAGTGGAACCGGTCGCGCATCGACAGCGTCGCGCCGTGCGCGAGCTTGAGGTAGGCCTCGTGGACGAGAGCCGTCGTGTCGAGCGTGGCGCTCGAGGGGCCCGAGGAGAGCTGGCGGCGCGCGATGCGGCGCAGCTCTCCGTACACCGAGGTGAAAAGCCGGTCCATCGCGGCGCGGTCCCCGCCCTCGACGGCGCGCAGGAGCGCCGTGATGTCCTCGCCGGGGGCGGGCGTGGCCGGGTCCGGCCGGGGGGTCTCTGCGTTCATCCGGAGAACGGGTCTCGTTCCGCGGAGGATAGCGAAGATCCGCCCCGGCCGGCTCGCGGTCACTTGTGGGAGGTCCCGACGGGCCCCCGGATGTAGACGAGGCCGTAGTACTCGAGGTTCGTGGCGGGTTGAACGGCGAAGTTGACGAGGATGTCGAACGTGGACGCTCCCACCGGAATCGCATGAAGGGTTGCGTTGTAAAAGGTCGCGAACGCGTTGAGGGTAAATCCGCCCTTCACGAAATCGTGGCCCTCCACGACCCAGCCGTTCTTGAGGTTGACCTTGAACTTGTCCAGACCCTTGTCGTCCGAGAAGTCGAACGTGTTCGCGTGCGTGCCCTCGAAGGTCTTGCCGGGCAGCGGGTCGCAGTTGTTGATGTCCGCGTCGATGGAGCACACGATGATCGGGTCGTGGCTGCCGAGCACCTTCATCTCGGTGAGGGGCTCGAAAGGGACCGGGAGCGTGTTCGCGGCGTGGCCGTCCTTGCGCGTGAGCGCGACGCGGGCGCTCTGGCGGATCACGCCCGAGACGCCTTCGGGCACGGTCAGGACGGCGAGGTTGTCCTTCCAGATCTCCACGGCGAGGTTCAGGCCGCCGCCCGGGAACTGGCCCTCGAGGCGCGCCGTTCCCGCCGACGACCCGAGCGCCTGCCCGGCCACCATGAAGCTCGAGCCCGGCATGACGTACGCGGCCCCGACGCTCGTGAGCTTCGGGTCCTTGGGGGGCGCCGGTGTCGGATTCGGGCCGCCCGGCGCGGGCGCGCCCCCGGCGAATCTGCCGGCCTCGGCGAGCGCCGAGGCCTTGAGCGAGCGCGCCTTCTCGGTCTGTGTCGTCGCGTGGCGTGCCTTCATCTGTTCAAAGGCGGAGAGCTTCGAGCGTATCTGCGACTCGAGATCCGCGCGCACCTGCGCGCGCCCCTTCTCGAGATCGGTCTTGATCTGTGCTTTCGTCGTGACCTTGCCGTTGAGCGTGACGGGCTCCTGGTCCCCAAGAGCGTGCAGCTGCGCTTTCGAAAGGCCCGTGAGGTTCCGGGCCGGCGGGTCGACGGCCCGGGCCTCCAGGGCGGAAAGGATCAGGGCGGCGGCGATGAGGGAATGACGGGTCGTCGGGGTGCGCATGTCGTCCTCCTGCCCCCGAACTCGACGTCCGGGGGCAAGAGGGGACAGATCACCCCGCCCACGGAAGCGTGAACCGGGCGAGGGGCGCGCATTCGCGCGCTCTCTTCTCGAGCCCGACGACTTCGACGTCGAGCCCGGAGATGCTGGGCGTCCCAAGCAGAAAATGGAAATGGCGCAGCTCCGGCCCGTCGAACAGGTCGTCGGCGTGCCGGCGGGCCGCGCCCCGGGCGAGCCTCGCGCGCGGCCCGCCTCCCCCGCCGGCCACGAGGAACGTCTTCGCGCCGCGGACGAAGTGCTCGTAGCTGTGGACGTGTCCCGCGACCATCGCGAGCGTCTTTCGCGCCGCGGCAAAGGGCGGCACGAACGCCCGCCGCACGTGGAGCTCGTCTCCCGTGACCGTGCTGTTCGTGAACGGCGGATGGTGGACGAATACGACGACGCCGCGGACGGCGGGGTCCGCGTCGAGCGCCGCGAGCGTCTCGCCGAGCCACGACTCCTGCTCCCTCCATGCCTCTCTTCCGAGCTCACGCTCGTTGGAATCGAGAAACAGCAGCCCGAGAGACCCATAGGTCTCGGCGTACCAGCGCCGTCCGGCGAGAGTCGGGAACCTTTCGAAGAAATTCCGCAAGGCGATCCGCGACCTGAGCCAGTACTCGTGGTTCCCGAGGATCGGGAGGATCGGGATGCCCGCGGCGCGGAGCGGCTGTGTCAGCGCGTCGAAGAACTCCCAGTCCCGGCGGGACGATCCCTGGAAGACGAGATCGCCGAGGCCCACGACGAAGTCCGGGCTCCGCGCCGCGATCTCCGCGACGAGGCGACGGCGCTCCTCGGGGTTCGACTCCCTCCAGAACTCCGCGCGCGACGTGCGCTGAAGGTCGCCGACGACGGCGAAGCGTCCGGACTTCGCCTCGATCAAGCGGCTCCCACGATCCCTCGGAGGAGCCCTGGGTCGTCCGTGATGATCCCGTCGACGCCCAGCGTCGCGAGATCGCGGAGGCGCGGCTCGTCGTTCAGGGTCCAGGCGACGACGCTCACGATACGGCCGCGCCGCCGGGCCCGCAGGACGTGGTCGATCTCGTCCCGGAAGTCGCCCCACGTCCGGCGCCCGAGGCCCATCGAGACGTGCGAAAACCCCGCACGCCGGGCGGTCCGAACGACCCCCGGCAGCTCGAAGTCCGCCGTCGGCACGATCGCGTCCGGCAGCGGATCGCGGCGCGCCTCCTCCGCGAGAGCCGCCGCGATCTCGCGCTGCGGCGTGAGGAGGTGATACGTGAGCCCGCGGCGGTGATCCGGCCTCCGAACACGCTCGGCGAGGAGCCGGAGGAGCCTCACGGCCTCGGGCGCCGCGTCGGCGCCCAGTTTGACGTCGAGAAACACGTGACCGAGCCGCCCCGCGCCCGGCGCCCAGGCGAGGAGGTCGTCGAGGAGCGCCGGCGCCACCTCGGGACGGCGCGAACCGTCGAGAGGGTTCGCGAGTCCTTCCGTCGCGCGCACGTACCCGTAGTGCTCGAGGAACAGTGCCTTCTCGCACTCGCGGACGGGGCGACGAAGCCCCGACCCGAGGACCGGCAGGGCCGGGAGAAACGCGAAATCCCCCTCCACCCCCGCCTGGCGCACGAGCGCGACGCCTGCGGACGGCTCGGCATCGTGCCAGAGCACGAAACAGCCGTCGCGCGTGACGCAGACGTCCGTCTCGATCGCGTCCGCCCCGATCTCGAGTGCCTTCTCGAAGGACGCCAGCGTGTTTTCGGGGGCGAACCGGGCCGCTCCCCGGTGGCCGATCACCCAGACCCGGCCCGCCGCGCGCCGCGCGGGCAGCGCCCGCCGGAACAAGCCCGCGAGGGACCGCACGATCCGCCGCGGGAGCGAGGCGTCGCCGAGGTACGTCATTTCACGAGATGCAGCCTCGTCTGGCGCGGGAGGACGAACGAGATCGTCCCGTCGGCGGCGATCGCCGCGTCCTCCTCCTGCATCATCGAGACGGGCTGGCCGTTCCACTCGGAAACCGGCGTCGTCGCCTGCAGCTCGATCGAGAACCACGCGGACGGGATCAGCTTCACGTCTCCGCGCCCCGGGATCGCCTGCTGGCGGTCCCAGAGGCCGACGATCGGACCCGCGCCGTGGCCGTGGTCCCCGATCGGGTGCGAGTAGACCGATCCCTCGAGCCCGGCCGCCTTCGCGGCGGCGAGCGCGTCGAGGAGCACCTCGTTGCCCGTGCGGCCCGGCTTCATCCGCGCGAGAACGAGGTCCTGCAGGCGGTTCGAGGCGAGAAGCGCCTTCTTCAAACCCTCGGGCGCGTCCGCCTCGCCCTCCCTGAGCACGTAGGCCATGTGCTGCGTGTCGGTGTTCAGGCCCATCGCCCTGATTCCGAAGTCGCAGTGCAGGACGTCGCCGCGCTGGATCACGACGGGCTTCGTCTCGGCGAGGCTGCTCTTCGCCGTCACGCCGGGGCGCTGAACGTCGACCGTCGGCGGGAACCACTCGCCGAGGCCCAGGTCGTTGACGCGCTGGCGCATCCACCAGACGACGTCCTCGGTCGTCGTGACGCCCGGCGTGATGACTTCGGCCGAGAACGCTTTCGCGATGATCCCGTGCGCGATTCCCATCATCCGGCGGTACGTCGGAAGCATGCCGGGCACGCGCGTCTCGATGACCTCGAGCGGGAGAAGCTCGGCGCGGACGATCTTCTCCTTCCACGGCCCGAGCGCCTCCTCCAGCTCCTCGCGGTCGCCCGCCGAGAGGCCGTCCGAGAACGCGTGCGTCTTCGAGACGTCGACGGCGATCGCCGCGGGCTTCCTCTCGTCGACGAGCTTGCGCAGCAGCGCCCACTGGGCGTTTCCCCAGAGCTCGCGGTTCTCGACCTCCGGGTCGCGGTACACGGTGTAGAGGCCGCCGTTCGAGCCGCCGCCGAGGGCGAGGCGCTCGACGCCCTTCTCCGGCCCGCGGTCGTGAAAGACGAGGATCGTCCGGCGGCGCGCGGCCATCGTCGAGGGCGAGACGAGCGAGAAGAAGACCGGGTCCTCGTGGTACTCGCGGCACACGACGAGCCACATCGCGACGCCGTGCTTCCTCATGAGCGCCGGCACGACCTTCTCGAGCCGCTCCTTCACCCACTCCTGCCGGATCGCGTGCTGCTCGCGCATCGGGGGGAGCGTCTCGACGGCGGCCGCGGGCGCCGCCAGCGGAATGCAAAAGGAAAAGAGAATGAGATTTCTTCGAGTGGAAGAGAGCAGGGCCAAGTCGTCACCTCGCCGAATCGGTGGGGAGAGTGTAACGGCGCCGGATCGCGGCCGTCAGGCCGCGCGCTCGGCCGCGGACTTCGCCGGCACGAACGTCATCGCGCGCTCGGCGAGCGCCGTGATCGTGAGCGACGGGTTGACGCCGGGGTTCGCGGAGATCGCCGAGCCGTCGACGACCCAGAGGCCGTCGTACCCGAAGACGCGGTTTTTCGCGTCGATGACGCCACCCGCGGGCGTCTCGCCCATGCAGCAGCCGCCGAGGATGTGCGCGGTCGTCGGGATGCCGAGCAGCGTCTCCGTCAGAAGGCTCTGCGTGAAGCCGCCGAGCTTCTCCTCGACGCGGCGCGCAAGCTCCGTCGCCTCGGGCACCCACGCCTTCGCGGGAGTGCCCGTGCCCGGCGCCGTCGCGAGCGCGTGGCGGAAGCCGTTGCGCAGCCCGCGGCCGAGCGTCATGCGCAGCGTGCCGTCCACGGTGCGCATGTAGAGGAGGATCATCGTGTGCTTCGCCCAGTCGGGCGTGAGCCACGCCTTCAGCGTCTTGCCAGGGTGGCGGAAGAGGAGGCCGAGCGCGTTCGCGAGGCGCTCGGCCACCGTGTCGCCGGGCGCGTGCGGCATCGCGAGGAGGCGGAAGAAGCCGGAGCCCGCCGGGTAGCGGACGGGCTCGAGGTGCGAGTGCTCGTCCGTCTCGAGGATCGACCCGATCGCGATCCCCTTCGAGAGGTCCTCGTTCTTGTCGCTCACGACGCCCATGAGGACCTCGGAGTTCGTCCGGACGAAATCGCCGATGCGGTCCGAGATCTTCGGCAGGCCCTCCGGGCTCTCCTTGAGCTTCAGGAGGAGCTCGACGGTCCCGATGACGCCGCCCGCGAAGACGACGTTTCGCGCGGTCATCGTCGTCTTCTTCCTCAGGAACGGGAACGGCTCGCGGCCGCGGCGGACGGTCAGCTCGTAGCCGCCGCCCTCGAGCGGCTTGACCCACGTGACTTCGGCGTCGGGCTCGATCCGCACGCCCTTTTTCTCGGCGAACCAGAGGTAGTTCTTGTCGAGCGTGTTCTTGGCGCCGTGGCGGCAGCCGATCATGCAGGCGCCGCAGGAGTGGCAGCCCGTCCGCTCGGGGCCCTCGCCGCCGAAGTACGGATCCGGCACCGTGACGCCGGGCTCGCCGAAGAAAACGGCCACGTCGGTGGACTGCCACTTGTCCACGAGGCCGAGGTCCCGTCCGACGTCGCGCAGCACGTCGTCCGGCGGCGAGGTAAACGGGACGCGCGTCGTACCGAGCATCCGCTTCGCCGTCGCGTAGTGCGCCGCGAGCTCCCGTTTCCAGTCCGCGAGGGACGCCCACGACGGCGACGTGAAGAACGAGTCCCCGGGCACGGGCAGCGTGTTCGCGTAGACGAGCGAGCCGCCCCCCACGCCGACGCCCGAAAGCGCCGTGACGTGCTTCAGGAACGTCATCTTGAAGAGGCCGCGGAAGCCGAGGCCCGGCAGCCAGAAATATTTGGGGAGGTTCCAGTTGGTCTTCGGAAAATCCTCCGGAGAGAAGCGCGTTCCCTTCTCGAGGACGACCACCCGCCAGCCTTTCTCCGCGAGGCGCAGCGCCGACACGCTTCCGCCGAAGCCGGAGCCCACGACGGCAAAGTCGGTGTCGAAGTCGCGCGCCACGCGGCGAGTCTATCGCCGCAGCGAAAAGGGCCGCGCGCGCGTGCTACGCTGGAGACGGAGTCCGAGGCTCACCATGGGAAAGATCCTCATCTTCGCGGCCGCCGTCGTCTTCGCGATCTGGTACTTCCGGCACAAACCGGCCGACCCCGTCACGACGTCCGAAGCCTCCCCGGCCGTCTCCGCGGGCCCCGGCTGCATCCAGGAAGCCGAGAACGCGAGCCGCCTCCTTGCCGACGCCTCGCGCCTCCTCGCGAACATGCCGGTGGACGCGAACGCGTGGAGCGACGCCGAAAACCGCACGACGCAGGCGATCGGGCGCGCCGAGTCCGCCTGTTCGGGCGGGAACACGGAGGCCGAGCGCTCCGCCCTTGCCGACGCCCGCGAGGCGCTTTCGCTCGTGAGGACATCGCTGTCGGAAGCGTCCAGCGCGGCGAAGGGATCGGGCGGGTTCCAGGGTGCGCTGCGCCAGGAGCAGATCGACACGCACCTGTCGTCCGCGAAGACGAAGCTCGGTCTGCGGTAGGCCCTACTCGACGTACTTGTAGCCGGTCCCCGTGTCGAAGACGACGATCCGCTCGCCGCGGTCGACCTTGCCCTGCGCGACGAGCTTCTTCACGGCCTCCCACGCGGCGCCGCCCTCGGGCGCGGCGAAGAGGCCCTCGTGCGAGGCCAGCTCGAGGACGCCGCGGCGCATCTCGTCGTCCGTGACCGTCACGGCCTCGCCCTTCGAGGCGCGGAGGATCTTCAGGATCAGGTAATCCGCGTAGGCCTTCGGAACTCGCAGGCCGCTCGCGTACGTATGCGCGTTCTCGAAGCGGACGGAGACGTCCTTCCCCTCCGCGACCGCCTTCGGGATGGGTGCGCAGCCCTCGGCCTGGACGCTGACCATGCGCGGGCGCGCGGAGCCGATCCAGCCGAGCTTCTCCATCTCGTCGAACGCCTTCCACATCCCGATGAGCCCCGTGCCCCCGCCCGTCGGGTAGACGACGACGTCGGGCAGCGTCCAGCCGAGCTGCTCGGCGATCTCGTAGCCCATCGTCTTCTTCCCCTCGACGCGGTACGGCTCCTTCAGCGTCGAGACGTCGAACCAGCCCTCGGCTTCCTTCCTCTCACCGACGATCCTTCCGCAGTCGTCGATGAGGCCGTCCACGAGGCCGACGTTCGCGCCGTACGCCTCGCACTCGATGCGGAAGACCTTCGGCGTGTCCTTCGGCATGAAGACGTGGCACTCGAGGCCCGCTTTCGCGGCGTACGCGGCCGCGGCGCCGCCGGCGTTGCCCGCCGTCGGGAGCGCGATCTTTCTCGCGCCGAGCGCCTTCGCCATCGTGACCGCCGCGCCGAGGCCGCGCGCCTTGAAGGAGCCCGTCGGGTTGCCGGCCTCTTCCTTGATCCAGAGGCTCCGCATCCCGTGCGCCGCGCCAAGGCGGTTCGCGCGCAGGAGAGGCGTGCCGCCCTCTCCGAGCGTGACGATCTCCGCGGCCGAGCGCGCCGGCATCACCTCGTGCCAGCGCCACATCCCCGGCGGCCGGGCGCCCACGTCGTCGCGGCGGAACGGCGCGAGGTCGTACTCGGCGAAGAGCGAGCCGGCGCAGCCCGCTTTCGTGCAGACGTTCAGGAGCGGCCCGACGTCGTACGTCGCCGGGCATTTCGTGCAGGCGAGGTGGGAGAGGCGCGAGAACGTCACGCCGTCACTGGGCGACGATGCCGATCGCCTTGCCGGTTGCGCAGTCGATCCGCAGGAACTGCTGCGACGTCATGCCGTACTTCCCGCCGCCGAAGACGCCCGGGTCCACCCCGTAGTCGCCCTTTCCACCGGCGGACCGGCGCAGGAGGAGCTCGGTCTTGTCGCGCGGGTCGACCATGGGGTTGCGGCAGACCCCGTCCGCCTTGGGTTCGTCGTACTTGCCGATGCCCGAGCGCGCCACCATGAAGTGGTCCGGGGGGTCGAACGGAACGCCGACGACCGGCCCGGACATGTCGCCGCCCGTGGACGCGCAGCCGGCAAGGGTGAGAGCGAGAACGGCCAGAGACCTCTTCATGACGGCTCCTATCGGGTTTCGGTGATCTTGCGGATTCCGCGCGGGTGGTCGGGGTCGAGGCCGCGCGCACGCGCCGCGTGGAAGGCGAGGAGCTGCCCGGGCAGGATCGAGACGAGCGGGGACAGGAGCTCGGGCACGCGCGGAACGCCGAGCGCCCCGCGGCGGCGCGGACCGATCGCGAGAACGGGGCTGCCCCGCCGCCGCAGCTCGCGCCCGAGCGCCTCGACTTCGCGCGCCGGACGCGAGCCGGGCGGCGAGACGAGGATGACGGGCAGGTCCCGCTCGGCCATCGCGATCGGGCCGTGCTGGAAGTCCGCGGCCGAGTACGGCTCGGCCAGGAGCAGCGCGAGCTCCTTGAGCTTGAGCGCGATCTCGCAGGCCGTCGGGTAATGCAGCCCGCGCCCGATCACGACCGCGCGCTGGGCGTGGGCGAGCGATCCGGCGGCCGCTTCGGCCTCGGGCTCGACGCCGAGGGCCTCGTCCATGGCGTCCGGAGCGGCTTCGAGTGCGGCGAGGTCCCTCCTCCGTCCGCCCATCGACAGAACGAGCAGCGCGACCGCGGCCAGCTGCGCCGTGTAGGTCTTCGTCGCCGCGACGCTGCGCTCGAGTCCCGCATGGAGCGGAAGCACCCACTCGGCCGCCCGCGCGAGCGGGCTCGCCGCGTCGTTCACGATCGCGAGCGTCGGGGCCCCGGCGCGGCGGGCCGCGGCGACGGTCTCCACGACGTCCGGCGACCGGCCCGACTGCGAGATCCCGATCACGAGCGCGCCCTGTACGCGCGGCGGCCGGCCGTAGAGCGTCACGAGGGACGGCGCCGCGAGCGCGACGGGCAGGCGGTGGACGATCCCGAAGGCGTACTGAGCGTAGCGGGCCGCGTTGTCGGACGTTCCGCGAGCCGCGACGAGAACCCACGAGAGGTCGAATTTCGCGAGCCGCGCCGCGAGCGCCGCCGTCCGCCGCCCTTCCCGCGCGAGGACGCGCGCCACGGCGTGCGGCTGCTCGCCGATCTCGGCCCGGAGAACGGAGCGCGCGGCGCGGGGCATCGTGCGAGGATAGCGCGGAGGCCCGCCGTGTTTGGACGCGAGCGCAAGACACCGCGGCGCCGAACGCCGCGTTTCCTGAGGCCGGTGCTGCGCCCGATGGCGTTTCGCGTCCTCCCGCGCGACCTGAGGCCCGGGCGCGTGGGCCGCCTCGCCGCGGTCCTTCCCGATGGCGTGCGCGACCCCGGCTTCGAGGTCCTGCTGCGGCGAATCGACGCCTCGCCGATCCACCACGGCAACGCCATCACGCTCTACTTCGACGGGGCGGACGCGTTTGCCGCGATGCGGGCGGCCATCGCCTCCGCGCGCGAGGAGGTACTTCTCGAGGCGTACATCCTCAAGGACGACACGGTGGGGCACGCCCTGGCCGAAGCCCTCGCGGATGCGGTCCGGCGCGGCGTCAAGGTGCGCGTCCTCGCCGATGCGTTCGGGTCCAGCGCGACTCGCGGCGCGTTCTGGCGGGGGCTGGAGGAGCGCGGCATCGACGTGCGCCTCTACCACCCGCTCTTTCCGTACCTCTGGTACCAGCCCTACCGGGACCACCGCAAGATCCTCACGGTGGACCGCCGCGTCGCCTTCACGGGCGGAATGAACATCGGCGAGGAGTACGGCTCGTCTCTCGGACACCCGAAACACGGCGGGGCCTGGCGCGACACGCACGCGCGCCTCGAGGGGCCCGTCGCGTGGGAGATGGCCGTCGTGTTCCGCGAGGGCTGGGAGGGAGCGGGCGGCGCGCCGTTCGAGATTCCGCCGCTCGCCCTCCCGACGGACGGCACGCCCGTCCCGCCGGGCGCGGCCCTCCTCGTCCTCGACTCGGCGCCCGGGCGCGGCCACGAGGAAACGGCGTCCGTGCTCGCGGCCGTCCTCGCGGCCTCGCGCGAGCGCTTCTGGCTCACGAACGCGTACTTCGCCCCGCGGCGCGACGCCCTTCCCCTCCTCGCTGCGGCGGCCCGGCGCGGCGTCGACGTGCGTCTCCTCCTCCCCGGCATCAGCGACGTCCCGCTCGTGCGCCACGCGGGCCACGGGTCGTACCGGCACCTCCTGAAGCGCGGCGTGAGGATCTTCGAGTACCGCCCGTCCGTCCTCCACGCGAAGTCCTTCGTCGCGGACGGATACCTCTCGATGGTCGGCTCGACGAACATGGACTTCCGGTCGTTCCACTTCAACGCCGAGTGCAACGTCGTCGCGCTCGACGCCGGGGTCGCGGGACCCTCGAGGAGCGGTTCAAGGCCGACCTCGCGGACGCGACGGAAATCACGCTCGCGGAGTGGGACCGCCGCACGCGGGCCCACAAGGCCGGCGA